>JAAZUV010000183.1 GCA_018623995.1 Methanobacteriota archaeon | reverse complement strand
TTGCCAACCAGTGTGCTGCATGGCCTTTTGATGAATCCAACAACAAAGCGTTGGAAGGGAACGATGACTCAAAGATTGGTTGAAGCACAGCCAGTCGGCGCCCCAGCCATGCTGCGTGATCGACAAAATGTTCCGAATCTGCCTTCATCCATGCCTGTCGGTCAACCTCATCGATTTCACGGTCTTCCTGCGACAACGAATACGCCGTCTCTGAGACGAGTGTTTCGTAAGCAGGCATGGATTTTCGACCATGCGCATCGAACACTTTGATGCCTGAATCGTCCACGGGATTGTGGCTAGCTGTGATCATGCAACCAAGTCGAGACTTGGTTTCAAGAACACCGTAATGCAACATCGGAGTCGAAACACAACCGATGTGAACGACTTCACAATTCGATGCATGGAATCCGAGTGTCAACCATGCTGCAAGCGTTGCATTGTGTGGACGATCGTCCCATCCAATGACAACCTGACTGCCTTCACCATCCTCTGGTAAACAGCGTCCAAGGGCTTCACCGAGCAGTTTCATCAACTGTGGTGTGAGCAAACGCTCGTCAACGATCCGTTCCAACGCACCCTCATCGTCGCACGCATCAAGGGAAACACGGCCACGAATTCCATCGGTTCCGAACAGGTTGGACATGAACTTCCCTCAACGTAGCACGCTGTTTTCTGCATGAAATCCGCTCACGGTCGTATTGGGATGGATCATGCATGATTTTCCAAGAACGGTTCCTGGATTGGTGACAGCATTGCAACCAAGTTGCGTATCATCGCCAAGAACAGCTCCGAACTTACGCAATCCTGTTTCTCTTCGAACATCGTCAAGCCAAATTCCGATGTGTTGACCATCGTTTCGAAGGTTCGACAATTTGACCCCTGCTCCGAGATTGACATTTGAGCCAAGGATGGAGTCGCCGACGTAGTTGAAATGTGGCGCCTTAGCACCGGGAAGGAACAACGAATGCTTCGATTCACTGGCATGACCGAGAAGGCTACCCGGCATCATCCATGTATACTCACGGACATAAGCATGCGATCGAATGGTTGCAGTGGCTTCAATGAGGCAAGGTCCAATCAAGTGAACATGAGGTTCGACTACAGCTCCGTCTTCGACATGAACCTGTCCTTTCCGCTCATCGATGGTAACGTAATCAACGCCCTGTGGATGCTTTGAACCAACATCGGAAAGTTTTGCAGCGAGTTGATGTTTCAATCCAGAAGGATTGTTTGGATCGAGCAGGGCCCAAGCAGGCTCGTCCAAATTCATCATGCTGCGGGCAACATCGGATGAAAAAAGAGCCTCAGCTTTGACACCAGAAGGCCAGTCCATGCCAGCTCGACGGACCTCGCCACATTGAATGTTTGGTCATCCCATGGCGTGATAGATACGCTTGCCTGTGGTCGCATCTAGTTTGAAGCCGATGCTGTTTTTCATGTGACGCGGGATAAAGTATCCGATCTTCCGTGCAGTAAGACCGTGATTCCTCATCTTGCGCTCGTTCGACAAGTATGCAACGATATCCGCTGCTGAGCAACCTGGTCGATCTTCGATGTAGGTTGCAATTTCTGCCTTGAGGCGCTCCAATCGTGCCTCTTTTTGCGTGCCTTTTCCTTTCATTGCGGCCATGTAGTATAGTTGTCTTTGGAAGTATATGAGACATCGATGGGACTCCCTTGGGCGTCCCATGAATTTGCCTGCAAAGGTTCTTCAAACGACGGCGGGCCGAAAGTGTATGGGCGAAGTAAAAGCGGTCACTGATTCGGAGTTTGAAGGCGCAATCAACGAGAGCGAATGGGTTCTGGTTGATTTCTGGGCGGAATGGTGCGGACCATGCAAGGCCATTGCTCCTATTTTGAACGATCTTGCTTCGGAACGTGACATTCTCGTCGCCAAGGTCGATACCGATGCCAATACCATGCACGCTGCTCGTCTCGGAGTTCGTGGAATTCCTGCTCTCTTCTTGTTCCGAAACGGAACCATGGTCGACAACAAGAGCGGCATGATGTCCAAGGCTGCTTTGACGTCATGGGTCGACAACCACATGACAGCCGACGACTTCTGAATCACTTGATTCGTTGACGACGTTCTGTTTCTGCAGAACCAACTTCACGTACAAGGCGTTCGCGTAATGCTTCATGCAGCCACATGCCTTGCTCCAACTCAATGAGCAGCCCATAATCAATCAAGCGCTGAGGAGGGGTACCGTCCCAATCCAAACTGTTCGCAAGTGCTTTCCAGGGTATCGGCTTGTCGGAAACGGCGAGTGTTGCCAGCAGTTCTCGTTCATCATCAGGCAGTGGTGCTAGAATTTCTTCATCCAAGAATCGCAACCAATCTTCATGCGTCGGTTTGCCGTACAATTCAAGCATCTCGATGGCCAATGGATGTCCACCAGTTCGCTCGTGAACATCGCTCGCATCGACGTCGTTGAGGTCAAGCTCATCCAACCATTGCGAGGTTTCATCCAGTGAAAGACCGGAAAGTGGTAACTCCTCGACAATGTCTCGCGTGTGAACATCTCGTCGATCGTAGAAGTCCAATGATGTTCGAGAAATCAGAACAAAGCGCAACGGTGTTTTCTGAGAGATTTGCAACAATGCTCCAAGGAGATTCTTTGACTCTGATGCAATGTGATGAACGTCATCAAGAACAATCAACCAGTATGGAGGGGGCCCGCCGGGAGCAATCGAAAAGCGTTCTCGGACCGTGTACGCGTCCGTCAGGTAAGCAAGCAATCGACGTCGCCATGTATCTACGTCCAATGGCGCACCTGGGCGTAAAGGAAGCGTCTCAATGAGGTTGTATGGATCGTGCTTCTCGTCAATTCCGAATCGGTGGAGGAGACTCACAGCAAGACCAACTTCTCGATCCCAAGGTTGACATGGATACCAACAAATCGAGAGATTCGGTTGCTCGTTTTGCTTACCTGCCAACCATTCTGCAACAAGCGTCGACTTTCCAATTCCTGCAATTCCAGAAACGACGGCGAAGGCCGAGCGGCCCTCAAACCATTCATCAAGACGCTCGAGTTCATCATCACGCCCACGCATTTTGCGAGTTTGAGGCGCACTTGTGTGATAGGTTGCATGAACACCTGCGAGCGGCTGAAGTCGGCCAGGAGGGGGCGTGGAATCCTCATCATCTTGCTTTTTGATCAAACCGAAACGAATGTCACCCCAGGTCAGAACACCCTCATGTTGCGCATGAAGCAGTACTTGCAACAACGACATATCCGAAGCCAAACGGTCAGCAGCATCTTTCGATTCTATCTCGAGAAGTTGTCCGTCCTTATCCCGTACCAAGACCTTGGTTTCACCCAATTTGTTCGTCCGAAGTTTGGCCATATCGCGACCATCTTCGGTCAATTGCCACGTCTTCTGGCGTCGGTCATCGTTCTGAATCGAACGTGTGTGTTCACTGACCCAGCCCTTGCGAACAAGGTCTCGCATGGTTCGGCTGACGTTTGGTGGGTGTTGAGCACACGCTTCTGC
>JAAZUV010000182.1 GCA_018623995.1 Methanobacteriota archaeon | reverse complement strand
TTGGCAGTCCGATATCGTCATTGTTGATGGAAAGAGTACGGATTCATCCCAACAAGTTGGCGCTGAGAGTGGTTGTGTCGTCTTGGTCCAACCTTCAAAGGGCAAGGGAGAAGCAGTTCGATTGGGATTCACCTATGCACTCCAGCATCGCTACGATGCTGTCATCATGTTTGATGCAGACCAGACCTACAATCCAGTGGATATGCTGAGGATGCTTACGAAACTTGAATCTGGAATGGTCGTTGTCGGAAATCGATTGAATCGCCACTTGGCCAGTGATGCCATGTCACCGGTCAACTGGATTGGAAATCACCTTCTCACTTGGTCTGCAGTTATCCTTCACGGCCTTGAAATCCATGATGTTTGCAGCGGCTTTTGGCTCTTTGATCGAGAAGCTTTGGTCCAGATGAACCTGAACAGCATGGATTTCGAAATCGAGGCCGAGATGTATGCGCAATGCGCCATTACTGGAATCCCGCTCACCAACGTGCCAATATCCTACAGTGCCCGAGTTGGTGAGGCGAAGTTGGGTTCTCTGCGAGACGGTTCATCGATTCTAAGAAAACTCCTCATACGCAAATTGTTCCCTCTTCCTGTCGAAGAGGAGTTGGGTCAAGGAAAATTAGCGTTTGAAGCCAATGACTGATTCAAGAGGAATCAACCCATAATTGTGTGAGTCGGTTGAAGCGGTCGGATCGGGATTGTCCCCTTCAACAAAAAGGCCATTTTCCTCGATACGTTTCAATCGCTTGATGCACATTCTCGACGTATCGCGTGGATCAGGGAATACAACGAGATCTCCTGGTTGCAAATGTTGTTCTCCTAAGACGTATACAGCGATGGTGTCCCCGTCTTTGAGTGTCGGCCACATGCTGTCGCCGTTCACGACCACAGCCATTGATTCCAATGAATCGCCTCAACTTGCACGGACCCAAGAGACGTCTCGTCCCTTGGTTGCCCAGAACATGTTGTGAATGGCTTCAACAGCATCCATCAACTCTTGGGCGTGTTGTTCAGAGACTTCAACCTTGCACGCAGAGCAAAGTTTTGCAGCCATCCAAAACGTTGTGTGAAGGTCAGGGTTTGCTTCAAGATGTTGAGGCTTGAAGAAGTCTGTCCAGAGAACGAGGAGTTCGTCTTTGCACTTCTGTGCTTCTTCTTCTTTGATGGCTGCATAGCGGCTCATCGTGTTGATGTAAGAGGCAGCGGACTTGTCTGCATCGCCGGTGCTCAATGCAACCATTTTCTTGGTCATTGATTGCACGGCTTCTGCTGCAACGCGTGCACTTGCAGGGTCGTAGACGCCACATGGGCCGTCACAGTGGGCAAAGGCTTCGATGGTGATGGTGTTCTCCATGAGGGTGCCTTGAATGTCGAGCACTTGAAGATATGCTTTGCAGCAATTTCTCAATGCAAGGGACTAAAATGACGAAGCATGAGACTTGAACATGTCAAGGGTTCGTGTCGCTATCCTTGGTGCTTCAGGCCTCGTCTCGCAACGCATGCAACAGCGTCTCGCCATGCATCCATGGTTCGAATTGGTCGCCGTTGCTGGACAATCCAAGGGCATGAAGCTCGCTGATATCGAATGGCATCTGGATGAACCACGGCCGGAAGTTCTTGACTCCAGTGATATCAAAATCCTCGACATCAACGATGAAAACCTTGCAGAGGAACTCAAGAATCGAAACGTGATTGCGGTCTTTAGCGCATTGCCGAGCGAACCTGCGTTGAGAATAGAAGGCGAACTCGTCAGTTCTGGACTCCACGTGTTCTCCAATGCAAGCGCCTTTCGGATGCATCCCGAGATCCCACTGGTTGTTGCTGATGTTAATCCCGAAGCCCTTCATGCATCATCGGGTAAGGCCCTCCATGCATGTGCAACGAATTGCACGCTCATTCCGATTCTTCACCCTCTTTCTGTTCTTTCACAAGATTACACCGTTAACAAGGTGATTGCTCGGAGCGAGCAGGCCATTTCAGGGGCAGGTTGGAAACTCCTTCACAATCAGGAATTGAAGATGCAAGCCATTGATCAAGAAATCCCAGGAGAGGCTGAGAAAATCGTCGAGGAGATTGAACGTATTCTCGACCTTAATGCAGAATGGGACGTGCAAACAAAGCGCGTGAATGAGCGAGACGGGCACGTTGTCCATGTTGAAGTCCATGTTGAGGATGTACCTGCCTTTGATACAATTCTATCCTTGTTGCAATCGAGAGAACAAACGAATGCACTCCCAAGTCAACCAACACACCGCATGGAATGCATTCAATCCGAACCTCGTCGCGAAGAACATCTCTGGAATGGACAATCGATGACTCCACTTGACCCCTCGATGGACCTCAAGGCAGGTATGACAACGACTGTTCAGCTTAAATCGGTCGAGAATGGAGTCGTCTCGTTCATTGGATTGTCCCATAACACCATCCGTGGTGCAGCAGGGGGTGTCGTTCTCCTCGCAGAATTAGCCTACTCAAAGAAATATTTTGAGCAGTAGACCTAAATCCCACCCCTCCATCATCGGAGACGTGAGCGCATGGGAATAACAGCAATGATTCCGGGAACAACCATTGATGGGCTCCTTTCTGAGGCTGAAGAGCGTTGGCACGACATATTCGATGCTGAAGCATTGCGCATGCAAGTCATGCTCATCTGTCCAAGAAAAGAACGTAAAATCCTCGAAATGCACGGTGATATGGTCGAGCATGGCCAGCCAGTGATTGGTGTGTTTCACCGTCCTCGTGCAGAGGCTCGTTTGTTGGAAGAACAAGGCTTGAATCCACGAGACGCCTCATTTGAATTCCTTGACCTCGCAACAACGGACTTAGGACCGTGGATGCAACACATGATCACCAATGAAAAGTGGGTTCGTGGTTCAATCTCGATTCAACCAGTACCATTCTCAGTGGACGTTCCTGCTCAAAGAGCATTCGAGAACATCACCATGCTTTGTTTTCGTCACCCAAGTCTTCCAGCGATTGAACGGTATTATCTTCCGTTTCCACCGACATCAATCCCGAACAAATGCTTCGTGAGTCTTCCTCGCCGGCAGGCGGCAGAATTGGCTCGACAACAGGCAGAAATTCTCGGAGTTGGGCGTGCAGCAGAACCTGCGACACCAGAGCCCGTGCTTGTAGAAGAACCGGCTGCACCTGCTCCGGTGCCGACGCAATCTCCTGAAACCAAGACAGTCGAAGCAGCAGAAGTCACCATTCCAGAGCAAGAATCCGTACCGCTTCCTGTGATCGAAACGGATTCGCCCGATGGACCACAATCTGTCACTGAAGCGATTACCAAAGCAACAACGGATGGCTTCGAAGAAATGCAGGCTGCGGGTGACGAATTGGAAGAAGTGAGCGTTGCTTTGCCGACGGCGGACGTCGCCGACGAAGTTGAAGAAGCGGCCCCAGAACCTGTCGAAGAGCCGCACACAGAGATTGAGATTGAGTTCCGAGCTCTAGTCACGGAACTCATGGCAAACGGCGTTGAGCCCAGCGAC
>JAAZUV010000181.1 GCA_018623995.1 Methanobacteriota archaeon | reverse complement strand
GGTACAAACGACAAAGCAGGAAGTCCGCTCAACCTGCTTCGCTGGGTTTCACCACGTTCCATCAAGGAAACGTTTACGCCTCCAAGAAATTGGGGCTATGGCTTCCTTGAGTGATGTGGCCATCGACCCTTCGCTTCCAGTGCATTTTGCACCTTTGGCGTCAATAGTTCTCCACGACGATTCTTTGCGATGAGAGAAAGCAAATACCATCCAATCGAGAGAATTGGGGTCGCTATGAGAAGTGTAAGGGAAAACCATACGACGAGGTTTCCATCTGTTGCAAACCAAGACCAGGTTCCAGTTCCAATCATCGTGATGACCAAAAAGAGGCGAGAAGCTTCGCTCGGCGTCGACATGCCACGATGATCGATTCGAGGAGCGAACAGTTTGTTCACGAGGCTCATGATTAAACCAATGCAATCTCCTTCTTGAAGAACTGTTTCGATGTTAGCGAACGCTTATTCGTTGTGGCGATGAGGGTCGACCCCGCAATGATGAGTGCTCGAAGCCGACTGCTGTTTCCGTGAAGACTGATGGGCGAACTGAGCGGGACTCTCTCCCTATTCTTCATGTAGGTCCAGTTTCGTTGGCATGCTATGCAGGGCACGATTGCTTCGTCGACGTCCCATCTGCAGAGCGAGTCAAGATGGTCAAGTGTCGGCCGAATGCTTGGTATCGTCATCCTTCTTTGGGTGCTTGCACAATTCGTTGTGTTAATTGCAGCAGGATTTCTTGATGGTGATCTTGATGGTGATTTCGGCCCAGTCGATGGGTTATTGATCATTGCTGGTTCGCTTTGTTCCGCACCGTTGGTCATACTGTTGCTGTACATACGCAGACCGAAACTTGAGCATCTGATCATCGCCGAACCAAGGGCAGATGGGCGGCAGGTTCACTCCTTATCGAACTCAAAAATTCTTCAAACACCCGTACCCACACACATTCGACAGTTCATTGTACGTTCACGTCATCCTCTGCGAGTACCACTCGCAAAACATCTTTGGATGCTGTTCTTGGGAGGCGTCATCATCTCATCGATTGCCTTCGCACCGTTACTACTCGACTCCAGTAACATCGGATTCATTCTGCTCGCACTGTTCGTAGCCATTCCTGCATGGTTGGTGGGTTTCTCGACACCCGTCTTCGCTTGGTGGAGCTACTCATCCTCTCGATTTCACCTTACAACAACCCGTCAGCAAGGTGAAGCGATGTTGATTGCAGGTATGCTCTCAACCTTCCCTGCCATTGTGATCAATTCGTTCATCACACCAGGTGCTGTCCTCTTGCTCACGGGCGGTCAAGCATCCGCAACACTGGTCGAGAACATCACGGTCATCGTATCTGCACCCGTTGGAGAAGAACTCTGCAAGGCTCTTGCGGTGTTGTCACTTGCGGGCTTAATCGATTCCAAGAAACGCGGGTTCCAAGTTGGATTTACAGTTGGTTTAGGTTTTGCACTGCTTGAGAACCTTCAATACATTCTGTTCAGCCTCTTCGCTGGCGAGGTGATGGCCTTCTCGTACGGACTTACAACCATTGTTCGAGGCATTGGATCGATTCCAGGACATGCTATGTGGACTGCATGCAGTGGATACGCCATTGGACACATGCTCGAACAGCGAAAACAACCACATCGAATTCCTGATGTGAAACAATGGAATCTCGTAAATCCACTCAATCCATCAGCATCTCGTTACGAACCTTCGTTCTCTTCAGATGCTTCGTTCTTCTCGAAATCATCGAACTTACAACTTCCAACCTCACTACCCGTTATGCTCGGCATTGCTATGTTTGGCCACGCTTTCTGGAACGGAAGTTCTGTCCTCATGTCGTACATGTCTGGAAATCTAAATCCGGTTGTCGGATTGATTGCTGAATTAACATGGATTGTTGTGCTCATCGCTTTGCTGTGGACCTTCGGGCGCTTTGTTCTTGCAGCAGCGATGGAAGACGATGTCTGACCTCAAAACCGTGTGCTGTTGAGGCAAAGCCAACGCAAAGAACAAAACCAATCACTTGGGCTCGTGGATGAGGGCTTCGTATGGATTTCACCACAGGTGGTCTTGTTTCAGGGAACATTGTCGTCACGACGATGCTCATTTTTGCCCTCGTTGCCGCATCACTTAGAGCACGTATTCTCGATGGACAGGGCATTTTCGCAGCAGCACTGCTCGGGTTCTTTGTTGGTTGTCTTGGCCACTGGACATGGTTGTTGATGCTCTTGTGCTTCCTCTTGAGCAGCCATTTGGCAACAAAATGGAGATTCGATGAAAAAACAGATCGTGGATTAAACGAATCATCGGATGGACATCGTGGATGGATCAATGTTGCAGCGAACGGAGGTATGCCAGCCATCGTCGCTTTGCTTGCCTTCCTCATCGAAGATTGGGAACATGGCTTGTGGATGTTCGCAGCTGCAGTTGCGGTTGCAACGTCCGATACTTGGGCAAGCGAAATTGGTTGCCTCGATGATCGAGTCCGCATGATTACAACACTCAAACCGTGCGAAGCCGGTGTGAATGGCGGATTCTCTCCGAATGGCCAACTCGCTGCAGCGACTGGTGGCATCCTCATCGGAATAACTGCACTCGTTGCGAGTTTGGTCATGTTTTCAACCACAGTTACAGACGGAATTGTCGTTGCAGGCGTGGTTGCAGGACTCGGATTCCTTGGTTGCCAAATCGATAGTGTTCTCGGGGCGGTTCTCGAAAATCGTGGATTGTTAACGAAAGGATCGGTCAATGCACTCTCCATCATTGCTGGCGTTGCATTGATGTGGCTCTACTTGGGAACGCCGATGTAATTCGCCGCCGACTTCATGAACTGGTTCACACTCAGCGTGTCATGCGCCATCGCCACGTCTTCGCCGTGCTGCTCATGGCACTGTTCTTTTCTGGCGTTGCGCTGACATCCGTCCAAGGTGTCGAGAATGTCACCTATGATGCAGGTTATGTTGAGTGGGAGATGGACATTGAGCAACGACTCTATGTCGAAGGCGATGATGCTGAAACCTCTGTTTTGCAGCGAGATCGGCCCGATGCCACTGTTGCGTTCGCTGATATCCCTCCCAACTCGGGTCTTATTCCAATTTTCTCTTTGACTTCTGAACCCCTCATCAATTCGATGAAGGGAACCATCAATATGTCCACATACTTCAGTGCTTATCTGGTTCCACAAGCTGCAGTTGCACAACCAACTCAATGCGTCAACCCTTCATTTCCCTTCACTCCGGGCGAGGATTCAACCACGCTTGTGATGACTGTGAGCATCAACAGTACGATCGTCTATGAGTCAACAATTACCCATACCTTGGAGACGATTGCAGCGAATGATCCCGAGAATTTCTCCGGCGAAATCGTCATGATGGACATTGACATGAATAAGGGCGACACATTCTCCATCTCACTGAGCGCAGAACACTTGTGTGAAGGAACGAATGCTCGAGTGCAATGGGGTGGATTTGAGGCCAACGCTGGAGGCATCATCATGACTGGAAAGGT
>JAAZUV010000180.1 GCA_018623995.1 Methanobacteriota archaeon | reverse complement strand
GCTTTTGCAGGCCGTAATACAACGCACCAGAGAAAGAAGGCCGACGAGAACGATTTGCGTTTGATTCGAGATGCGATGGGTCTCGATTTTACAGATGAAGATTTGGAAAAGCTTCCATTCATCCATCCAAACGATGTTCCTGATGTTGTTGCTTATGCGAAGAAGCGACGAGCTGCAATGAAAGGTCCAATGCCGGAACGACGTGTTCCTGAAATGAATCTCACGTTGCCCGAAGACGCAGTTTATGCTGAATTTGATGATGGGACAAAAGGAACATCGCAGGTTTCGACAACGATGGCATTCGTTCGCCTGATGCGCGGATTGATGAAAACCAAGGAATTCGGAGAACGTGTTGTTCCGTTGATTCCGGATGAGGCGAGAACGTTCGGTATGGATCCTCTTTTCGCTGAATTTGGAATTTATCATCCAGAAGGTCAATTGTACAAGCCTGTTGATCACAAGGTGTTGATGAAGTACAAGGAATCTGCAAAAGGACAGATTTTGGAAGAAGGTATCAATGAAGCAGGGGCCCTATCATCGTTCATTGCTGCTGCAACATCGTATGCTACGCAAGGTTCTCCAACCATTCCATTCTACATCTTTTACTCGATGTTCGGATTCCAGCGTGTTGCTGATTTGATTTGGTCTGCTGCAGATTCCCGTGCACGAGGCTTCCTCATTGGTGCTACCTCTGGACGTACGACGCTCAATGGTGAAGGCTTGCAACATCAAGACGGCCACTCGCTCCTAATGGCGCATTCCAATCCGGCTGTTCGCGCCTACGATCCAGCCTTTGCCTTCGAACTCTCGACCATCATCAAGCGAGGCATTGTTGAGATGTGTGAGCAAGATGGCGATGTCATTTACTATCTTGCTGTTTACAATGAGAACTACCCAATGCCTGCGAAACCGAAGGACTGTGAAGAAGGCATCCTCAAGGGGTTGTACAAACTACGCGATGCCCCAGCAGGCGACGGCCCCGTCGTTCGCTTGATGGGATCTGGACCAATTATGCTCCAAGTCCTCGATGCCGTTGAGAAATTGGAGACGTTTGGAGTACGCTCTGAAATTTGGTCAGCAACCTCCTATGGTGAGTTGCGACGTGAAGGAATGGATGTGTCCCGGTGGAATCGATTGCACCCAGGAGAAGCGATGAAATCGACATGGGTCGAGCAACAATTTGGTGAAAGCACCTCGCCGATCATCGCCGTATCGGACAACGTTGCTGCTGTTCCTGAAATGATTCGTGAGTGGATTCATGCACCGTACACTGTTCTTGGAACAGATGGTTTCGGCCGTTCAGACACCCGCCCTGCGCTTCGCCGCTTCTTCGAGATCGATGGTGAAGCCGTCGCTCTTGCAGCTCTCTCTTCGTTGGTACGAGAAGGCCAATTGGATGCTTCTGTTTACGCTGATGCAATGGCGAAGTTCGAGGTTTCAACCGAGCGAACCGACATCACAAGTCTCTGATTGGTGGCGTCCACGTTCCGTTGCTCCTTGCATGATCGAGGATGTGCCAGTAGATTGTATCGAGTTCAACGGTTGAATCTTCAACATGATTGATTTCTTCGATCGTGAGAGGTTTTGACAGGCGCCTCCACGCTGCTTTGGCGTTCCAACGTAATCCAAGGATGTGTTGGGCAGGGCCACATGTTGGAAGCGTCCAACGCGTCTTCCATGTTCGCTCAACAAGGGATGTTGTTTGGACAGCACGTTGGGTGGTTTTCCATGAGTTTCCTTTGCCGTATTTCTTGTTGACCAGCCATGACGGATTGATTGAGGAATCAACACGGAATCCCTGTTGTTCAAGAACAGGGAACATCCACGGTGCTACATAACCAGCAGGAGCGCGAAACCATTTTCTGAAATGGTTTGGAAAATGGTGTTCAAGAAGCCGAACGGATTCGGCTAAATCAGTTGAAAATTCCTCGACATCTTCCCCCCATGCAGACCAACTTCGATGGTGCAATCCATGACAGCCGATGCAAATCCGTTCATTGTACGATTCAATCAGGGATTGCATCATCTTGACAAATTCTTCAGATGCACACTGATCGGCAATAACAAACAGCGTTACAGGATGATTGTGTGTGCTCATCCAAGCATCGAACCCGGCAATACCTTCTCGAAATTGTTCTGAAACATCCGGTAACGAGGGGTTAGGTTTCGAGCGGGTTGGATGTCCTTGATTCGACGGAACGTGACGAAGATCATCCGTATCGACGGTCAACCACGTTCTTCGCACACCCTTCACATCCGGGGCAAATCGATAACGTGGATTTTGTGAAGGACCGTTTTGTTGTTCAATTCGATACCAATGAATTCGTCAATGATTTGACCGTTCCATCGTTGACAGATTCGTTCTGCTGTCACAAGACCTGCCTCGTTTCGAGGATGGACTGTGATTTCAACTCTGAAAACGGATCCTCTTGATTCAAGCCATCCAAGCACAGCATCGACTGCATTTGAAGCAATGCGTCGGTTGCGGAATCCTGTCCGAACCCAGTAGCCAAGGTTGTAGTTCGAATGAACCAATTGCATTTCATCTCCAAGGCCAATCAATCCGATGAAGGTGTTTTCATCATCATGAATCGACCAAAAGTGGACACGGTCCGCGTTTGAGAGATGTTCCAAATCGTGCAGCATGTCTGCGAGTTGGCGCGTGATATCTTCATCGCTGCGTAGCCAAGGCAAGGCAGCCTTTGCCGACTCGGGGTCTTCTGTATACGCTTCAATGACCATCGGCAGGATGGCTTTGGAAACGGGACGTAGAGAGTATCCTCCCTCTAAGTCAGGAAGCTTCGGTGTTTCTGGCATGTGGTATACCTCAGGCGGACAAATGGGAGATGGCGTTCATCACGTTCTCATCGTTAGGATGGACACGTCGTGCCATTTCAAGCATCCAATTGAGATGTTCGGCACGCCCGGCTTGTTGTAGAATGAGGCCAATGTGGTACAACAACGAAACGTCGTCACCAAGGCGAGGACCGAGCGCATCGATGTTGTGTTCTGCCTCAGCAATGCGCCCTGCTCGGACCAATCCAAGCGACTCAACAACGATTCGATGCACTTCTCGAGGATCCATTGGTTCTCCGGCAGGCCATGGCCATATGCGCGTGCTCGTTGGCACATCAGGGGTAACAACGTCTTCCTCTGCGGGCTTTTCGATTGTCGATTCGACATCATCGTCTTCAGGAAGTTCAGGAACTGCATCGTCTTCAGGGAGATCTGGTGCTTCAGTTTCTTCTGGCAACTCTGGAACAGTCTCTTCCTCAGGTAGTTCTGGAACCTGTGACTCATCTTCTTCAATATCATCAGGGATGTCAGGGATTGTGAGTTCTCCAGGTGGAAGTTGGAGATCTTCTTCGGCCTCAGGAAGTTCTGGGATGGCATTCGGGTCAGGGCCAACAGTTCCTGTAAAGTCGACATCCTTCTCGTCGTCAGCTGTTTGAATCAATTGTCCTTGGCCAGTGTGTACGGGTTCCTCAACTTCATCAAGCGGATTTGC
>JAAZUV010000179.1 GCA_018623995.1 Methanobacteriota archaeon | reverse complement strand
GCCCTCGAAGCATGTCTTTTGGATGCAACTGGAACGATTGACTCGATCAATGATCTCGATCAAATCACAGTCGTTTGGGATCTCGACACATCCGTTGACAGCAATGGTGATGGTGTCAAAGACAACGATGCCGACAAAATCGGTAAACAAATCGAACATGTGTTCACTCGTGAAGGATCGTACACAATCCGAGTCATTGCCTGGGATGAGAATCCAGAACGACCCGGAACTCGAGTCATCAATGTCGAGATTGGTGCTCCAGAACGTACCATTGTAGAGGAATTGGGGGCTGCCTTCATCGGGGATGAAGCCAATCCTGTTGCTCAACTCTCACTGCTCGCCTTCATGCTTCTTGTCCTCGGCATGATGACCCGACGTCGCCGCACTGGCAGACATCAACGAGCCATGGAACGACTCGACCAGCAGCAGAACGCGATATTCAGCGATGAGGAGGTCGGTCTGATGCCACATGAAATCTCCGCACGTCGCAATCGACCACAAGATCCACCTGTAGAACGTGCCTTTGATTCAGTCAGCACAGCTCCTGCACCTACAACTGGACCCCCTCTTCCAGAAGGCGGATTGCCCGAGGGATGGACGATGGAGCAGTGGGAGCACTATGGTCAACAATGGCTCGACTCGCAGGCTGACAATTCCTAAGTACAAGGAAGCAGACATTGGAGCATGGCGAACCGCTTTCTGACTTTGCTTGTTTTGTTCCTTTTGGCAGGTTCATCCACTGTGCACTTTGTCAACAACGACACAACGACACTCGACCTGTTGCCATCTGTTGACCAATCCTCTGGTACAACAAGCTCGACCGATGTCCCAAGTTGGCGCATCGGTGACAAATGGACCTATGAGACACAATTTGATGTCTCTCAGCTGCTGGCACAAGCCAACGTATCTGCGAGCCTCAATACACTCACAGGAGATACTGTTTACGAAATTGATGACATCTTTTTCATCAATGTTGACGGAATCCAGACACTCGCATACAAGATGCTCATTGAAGGAGAATTCTCATCAGGGAACAGTGGCGCCACCCTCGAAGGTGTTAGCGGACGGCTTGACATCGATTATTCTGGCGAGGATATCGTTCGTGTCCGAGACCTTGCAGTCATCAATTCGGAGTTTGAATTGGACGTTGACTTTGCACCATTCAATCTTGGATTCTTATCTCAGAAACTGGCCACAATCTCATTTGATACGTATTACGACCCACCAAAGGAAAAATACGATTTCCCAATGAGGACTGGCGATCAATGGTACATGCCCTTTATGTCGGGCACGAGTGTAAGCGGAACATCCGATTATTTTGACCCGACCGAGTTTGATACTCAAGGAGCAGAAAATACATCCTGGCAGGTCACCAAAGACGGTATCCCGACCGAAGATGGACAGAACATCAAGTACGAAGGATGCGATGAATCCTACAAAGTCAACGAATGGAACGCCACAGGCGTCAGTGCTGGATTCAATTGGTATTGTCCCGCTGTTCGATTCAACTCTTGGATTCGAATCTCAAACGCTGCTGGTTTCACCATTGATTGGCTCTTGAAAGATTACGAACCTGTTGATTCGTTTGGCGTTGACAAGAGAAAAAATCCAGGTGATCGGAATGTTGACATCGAGGTTGAAACTCAATTTATTGCCACACTACCAGACTCCGAATCAAAGATTTACGCAACCTACTCGGTTGCTCCAAACGGCATACCAGAGGTCAACAAAAACCTCCAGTTGCGTTACGAAATGGCAGGAACGCTGATCAATCCGATTACCAACAGTAGTGGGCAAATCGAAGAGACAATCAACGTTTCAAATGTCGTTGATGACACCATCGCTAGCGATGACTTTAGCAGCAACGGGGTGATTGTCTGGGATCCAGTTCAGGAAATTATTGGCGTCGCCACAGTTGTCATCGATTTGTCTGTTGTAGGTATCGATTTGGTTGCCCAAGAAGACTCGATCATCGTGACACGAACTCGCGATGGTGAGGTTGCGACCCTCTCAAAATCGATTGGTTACAACGCCTTACCCGGTGACGAACTCTCCTTCTCTTTACCAGCCCAAAACAGAGGTGTTTTGCCATCTCCTTCAACTGAAATGGAAATCGTTGTTCCCGATGGCGATTCGAGCCGACAGGCAGTTCCATCCATCGGGGCGTACAGTGAGCAACGTATTGTGATCGACTGGATTGTCCCTGAAGACTCCACCATCGGCAACCAGACATTGACGTTCACCGTTGACCCGGATGAGCTCATCACCGGGGACGCCAATCGAAGCAACAACCAAGCGACTGTCGACGTCTTCATCGGCCGTGCACCGAATGCATCCATCACCATCGACACTGGGAATTACACGTTCGAGGACGTCTTCATTGACGCCCGTTCTTCCTTTGACCCTGATGGTGGAGACGTCGAATGTCGGTTTGAAATTGAATCACGCCCAGGTCTTGTCGATGTTATTACAACGCCAGATTGTGCTATCAGTTGGAACTGGTCTGACGATGGTGACTGGGAATTGCGAACTGTTGTAACCGACAATGAACTTGATACAACGGTATTGGTAAGCAACGTCACAATCCTCAATCGAGCACCGTACATCAACCTCAGCCACCCAACGGAAATAGCTGTCGAAGCCTCCATCACCATCGATGCGAGTGATAGCGGTGACATCGACACAGTCTCGCCATCGGGCCAGCAAGTTAGTGTTTCTTGGCCAGATTTGAATTGTCTTGAGGGGTTAACGCAACCAACCTGTACATTTACACCACTTGAAGAGGGAACATTGCCAATCCGTGCAATTGCAACCGACGATGATGGCGAAGAAACCGAAGTGATTTCATCGATTGAAGTTCTCAATGTCGCCCCAACCATTGGCGAAATTGCCGTTTGGATTGCAGGCGTGAACACACCATTCGATGCGAATGGAACCTGGATACTCCAAGAGGACGAAACGGTCATTCTTCGTGCTCAAGGCGATGATACACTCAACGATCGGGATGGACTCATCATCGACTGGAACCTGAGTGATGTTCTCGATAATCTCACCGTATCTACCGATGGCTCAGCCTCAGATGTTGCAACCTCATGGCCAACGTCTGGAGAACACATCGTCTCCGTTCGTGCTGTTGATGACGACGGAGCAACTTCTTCTACATCGCTCGCAAAGGTCACGATTGTCAACGTACCACCAACAATGACAGCAGAGGCGAATTTCCTCAACGCAGTCAACAACGGCCTCACGGTTTCTGAAGACGACAAGGTGGTCTTTGACGTCATTGTCGACGATACGGCATCTGACAAGGACTCACTGGAAGTCTGTTGGGACATTGACGGAACACGTGATGCAGACCTCGATGGCACTTTGAACAATGACTGTGATGTAAGTGGAACACATTTCGAGTACACATGGGAGACCAGCAACCCTCAGTTCCGAACCGTTACGGCATGGGTGAAGGACGACGATGGTGCCATTCCTTCAATTTCGGCTGTTGTCAAGGTTCAGAACGTCTTGCCAGGCGCAGAGATTTCGTTCGCCAATGGATC
>JAAZUV010000178.1 GCA_018623995.1 Methanobacteriota archaeon | reverse complement strand
CCACAGCTAATGCTGGGTTGAGATAGCCTTGGCATTCATCGCATTGAGCCATATCATTCACCAAATCGTCGCTTTCGCATTTGATAGGTCTGAACTGCTTTGAGAAGGTCTTTCTTCTTGAACGAAGGCCAAAACACGTCAGTAAAGTACAGTTCAGAGTATGCCATTTGCCACAATAAGAAATTGCTGATTCGTTCTTCACCACTGGTCCGAATAACGAGGTCAGGGTCCGGCATGTCTGCCGTGTAAAGGTGCTCTGAAACCGTCTGTTCTGTGATTTGTTCGAGGGTTAATTCGCCAGATTTGTGTAGTTCAGCGATGTTTTGGATGGCATGGATCAGTTCTTCTCGAGCACCGTATGCAAGACATACTGTGAACACGAAATCGTTGTATTCAGCAGTTTTGGATTCGGCATAATCGATGGCATCGTTGACGTGTTGAGGAAGAAGTTCTCTTCGTCCAATGATTTGCACTCGGACGTTGTTCTCGTGAATTCGTGGATCTTCTGCAATCGATTTCAGTCCCTCAACATAGAGCTTGAATAGCGTCTCAAGTTCTGCTTCAGGGCGGTTCAGATTCTCGGTTGAAAGTGCATAAACAGTGAACCATGGAATGCCGAGTTCGAGGACCCAATCCAGTACCGCTTCGAGTCGTTGCTTACCAATTCGGTGACCAACGTGTGTAGCAAGATTCGATCGCCAAGCAAACCGGCGATTACCATCCATGATGATGGCGAGGTGCTTCGGTTGGATCTCGTGCTCGAGAACTTCGCGAAGGAGTTTTGCCTCAACCGCCTGGCCGAGAACGTCACCCATCTTTTCGCTGATTCCCATGGCCGTCCCAACTCTTCCAAACGGTTCTCTTGTTTCATTGCATCCCCTTGACAACAAAGACACATTGAATGGGAAGAGCCAGCGTGGATTGTTCATGGAGGACGAGTCGTGGTGGCCGCAAGGCATTGCCCTTTCCTCCATGGATGAAGTCATTGAAGCCGGCCAACTAGAGACAAAATGGGGCGCTGTATCGTGCTGGAATGTCCAAGCATGCCTCCAATCTGAATGGTGGACTTCACAAAAAAACGGTTCTTGGGGTGTCTTCGATGACATTGAACCATCGACCATTGAGGTTGTTCAAACGGATGGAAACCGAACGCTTTTGCTTCTTGATGCATCGTACATCGCTCTTGCTTACTCGATTCCAACGAGCAACCGTACGTCTGCATTGCATCAGAACAAAGACATCCATTCAAGACTTCAATCGACCAATCTCCATCTTCCAGTTGGTGGAATGTTGCTCGACGGCAAAGATGCATTGGTTGTCTTTCCCGCAGGCAAATTAACGGAACCATCACCTGAGTGGCTTGGCCAGACACTCGGAGAAATCCAGAATATGTTGGCTCCACTGTCCAGCCCAAACGATCAGAATCGTTGGAATCAACGATTGAAAGATCTTGAAGATGAATTGAAACCGAATACGTTGTGGAGAGCGCCTCATACCTCTGTTACGAAGGGCATTCCTTCCGTTCGAATTCATCCGAACTACATCGTCGAAGTCGAAGGAGAACATCGCGCACTACCATTGAATCAGACCGTTAGCGAAGCGCTCCTATGTGGTACGGAGCGACTTCCTGGAATTGCAGAATTCATACAATTGGAAGGGCGAGTTGTTGAGGAGAAGGGATACAAGCCTGAGCAGATTGAGGTTCTGTTTGAGAACTGGAAGCGTTGCGTTCCAGCCTCTTGGACAAGCCGCAAAGCGCTCTCAACCGTTCTTGGTGGCGCATGGATTTGGAGATATTACGACGTTCTCGTCGTTACTGCTGAATCGGTGCTGTACGGGGATGAAGTACGCTACGAATCGTCTCAGAAGTGGCTGAAAGACGTCTCCAGATTGCAGGCTCATCTTGGCGTATTACGCGTCTGGAAGAGCGGAGTATGGGTCGGAATCACGACGATGGTTGTCGCATACTATGCATGGCAGCTCGAGACGTTATCAACAACGAATTCGGTTGGTCTTGCCGTTCTCGGGTCAATCATTTCGGTCGGGTCGAACCTCTTGTATTGGAAGAAAGATCCGCCACCGTTTTGATCAACGTTGTTGACGGATTCGACCGTCATAGAACGACAGGTCGAGCTCTTTCGCCAATTCCATCAGATCGAGAATGAGTGCTTCCCGAGCTTTGCGTTCTGCAATAGAGGAATCCACGTTCCAATACAGATTCAGTTCAATATCGATCGATTGAGCAGAAATCGTATTGATGCTGCACCATGATGCATCTTCTTTGGTTGTTGAATCATGATTGTGAATCAATGCAAGGGAACGTTGGCAGAACGATTCAACTTTTTCAGGGTCCGAATTGATGTCGAGGTGAACCATCGATTGCCATCGGCGCCATCGTCGCTTGCCCCAGTTTTCAACGGGGATGTTGACAAGATTGGCGTTTGGAATGGTGATAATGGTATCCAAGGATGTTCGCACCAATGTCGTTCGGAGATTGATTTCAATCACCTCACCTTCCGATGTACCAATAATGACCCAGTCGCCGACTTTGAAGGGACGATCAAGTAGGACAGTGATGGCGCCGAAGAAGTTGGAAATGCTGTCTTTCGCAGCCAATGCAAAGGCCAATCCTGAGATTCCAAGTCCTGCGAGGAGTGACGTTAACTCGAATCCGAGTGCGTCAGCGATGAAAATAGCGCCAACGAAGATGATGATGAATCGAAGAACGCTTTCGAGGGCTGAGATGAGCGTTTTTTCCGTTCCATCGAGTTCGTCGTCTTTGTCAAGGAACCGAACAACATCGTAGACGAGACTGACAAGCCGAAAGGCCCACACGACGATCGAAATGACCAGCAAGAACTGGAGAACATCAGGGATGTATTCTGCCCAAGACGGCATCAGAATGTTCTCATTTTCTGCTTGTTCACGGACCAACAAATCGATGGTAACGAAGGAAAATGCATACGCTACAACGCTGCCCAAAGCCTTGTCACCTTTCTTCACGGTCTTCTGTCGAATCGTGTCGTTGCGTACAATAACGCCAAAGAATCCGTGCGAGATATTGCTCACAATCAATCGAAGAATCACAGAAACGACGAGAATGGCACCGAACACGAGGAGGGTCGATTGGGAGAATCCAAGCATTTCTCCGCTTTCGTAAGTCAAATTATCGTACAGTACCATGTGCTTGCGTGTAACCTTTTCTTCAAGATTTTTTCCTCTGATTCAGAACCGTCACCGCGAGGGTTTCAAGTGTGGGAAGCAACTGGGTTGAATGATAGCATGTCGTCCAAACGTCGTCAACGCTCAGCCATCGTCGCGATTTTCCTTCTCATGATGCCATTGATGCTTACCTCGGTGTCATCGACTGTGGCAACATCGTTTGAAGAAAATGAATCTGGAAACACTCCAGAAGGTATTTGGAGCGATGATTATGCAAATCATGTTCACCCATGGGGCGGCGACGATCGTGTTCAATTCAAGCAGTATCACGATTACGACAGCATGCGACAGCGAATGCTCCAACTCGCAGAACAATCCTACTCCTATCAAGGTCAGGATGT
>JAAZUV010000177.1 GCA_018623995.1 Methanobacteriota archaeon | reverse complement strand
GTTCAACCAATGGAACACAACTACCCGATCCGAGCAATGAAACGGATGGAAATCAATCCAACTCCGGTGAAATGAAAACGTGTGAAGGATGCTGTGGCGATGGATTTGAGGTTGGGGCTGATGAACCATGTCCTGTAGTCGATTGTGCTCCCTGTGAAACGGAAGGAACATCGGACTCGGGATCATCTGCGATAACAATGACGCGATCCTTGTTGATTGGCGTCGTTATTGTTGCAGCCCTTGTCCTTGCCCTTTCTGGGAAAAAGGGTAAAGGGAATGCGGATGAATTCGATGAGATCGATTGGGGCGATCAAGAAAATTGATTGTAGAATTCAAGATAATCTTGAATCATACGATGACCAGTAAACCCTGCTGATGCAGCAATACTTGCCTTCATCATGTTCAACCAACCATCACCATCTTCCTCCCAGAGAGGAAGCACATTGTGCTCTAGCACGTTGTAGATGTTCTCTGCATCACGATCATCATCTCGGTCATCTTCTGCATTGCCGATGGCCCATCCATTCACACCGTGGATGCATGCTTCTGGCCACCATCCATCAAGAATGGAGCAGTTTGGAACACCGTTCATGGCTGCTTTCATACCAGATGTTCCTGACGCTTCCATTGGACGAATTGGATTGTTGAGCCAAATATCTACACCACTTGTCATCATCAAACCGGTGTGCATGTCGTAATTCTCGATGAAAGCAACTGGAATCTCGTCAGCGATTTGCTCCGCTGATTCGAAGATGTCGCGAATCAATTGTTTTCCTCCCTGATCTCTTGGATGGGCCTTGCCAGAGAAGACAAACTGAATTTTTCCTGCACCAATCGTTCGCAATCGCTCCAAATCTTTGAACACGAGATTCGCTCGTTTGTACGTTGCAAACCTACGCGCAAACCCAATCGTCAATCGATCCTGTGAAAGTTCAACTCCAGTTGTTGAGAGAACATACTCTCGAAGTTGAGCGCGAGATGTTGCTCGAGCTTGGTTGAGTTCTTCTGTTGGTAACGTCTTGGCATTGGCAATCGATTCTGGTTGCGTTCTCCATCCTTTCAGGTACTGATCGAAGAACGAAGCCATGACTGGGGACGTCCACGTAATGTGATGAACGCCGTTGGTGATTGGTTGAATCAATTGTTCATCGAACATGGTCATCGCAACATCAGCGTTCAATTTTGATACAGCGTTCACCGATGTTGAGAGGGCGACGGCAAGATGGGACATTGAACATCGAGCACCTTTCTCTGAGTCGCCAGCATTACGAACCAATTCCCGTGCATCCTCTGGCAGGATGTCGCCAACGACTTGTTCGACCAAGCCCCAGTCGAAGCGGTCGTGACCGGCGGGTACAGGAGTGTGCGTCGTAAACAGACTTCGCTTGGCCAATTCTTCTCTGCTCCATCCGCGATTCATGAGTTCGAGCATAGCAAAGGTGCAGTGTCCTTCATTCAAATGCAAGCCCTGCATTTCAACATCAAGGTGATCGAACAACTGGACGCCACCAACGCCAAGGACGTATTCTTGACGGATTCGCATGTCATCGTCTCCTCCATAGAGTCTTGAGGAGAGGCTTTGATGTTCTGAAGTATTGCCATCGTGACGCGTATCGATGAAATACACAGGAACAACATGACCTGATTGACCGACGATGTCTGCTTTCCATACATGAGCCAACAGTGTTTGGCCATCGAGCGCAAGCGTGATCGTTATGTCTGTTTTTGTCAAGTGTTTGCTTGGATCAAATTCTGGGAAGGTTTCGGTTTGGATGCCGTCGCTGTCAATGTGTTGCCGAGCATAGCCTTGGTGGTAGAGGAGTGTAACACCAACAAGGGGAATGCCGGCATCAGCTGCTGATTTGACGTGATCACCAGCCAGAACACCTAATCCACCAGAGTACGTGTGGAGTTCCGACCAGAGTCCAATTTCTGCTGTGAAATACCCTACCACAGGCATGGATTATGCTCGTCAAATCAGGTTATGAGTTCTTTGTTCCTTGCATCACCTAATGAGGTCCGGCCAAGTAAATTTCCATGACCAATTCCTACCTTTTTGGCCTGGAACATTCATTCTCGCTTCTTCGCCTAAACCGAGGTAGTCTTGGAGAGGAATGATGGAAATTGGTGAATTTGTTGATTGTGCGAGCCGAATCAATGTTTGCGAGGTTGTTTCGCCTTCAAGTGCCAGAGAACGAACTTGATCTTGCTCATCATCGGAGGCAGATGCAAACCAACCCTCAGCTGTATTGTTGTCATGTGTCCCAGTGTACACAATTTGATCCTCACGGATGTTGTTCGGATGGTGAGGGTTGGTGTTGATGTCGTCTGTGAATCCAAATTGAAGGACACTCATCCCACGTAGATTGTGCCGTCGTCTGAACTCGGTGACTTCTTCAGGGATAATGCCTAGGTCTTCCGCAATGATCTGCTCAGGTGATTCAACGAGGGTCATGATGTGGTCAAACAACTTGTCTTGAGGACCCTTTTGCCAGTGGCCGTTTGTTGCAACTTCTTCTGGATATGGTATGGCCCAATTGGAATGAAACCCTCGAAAATGATCGATACGTACGATGTCGTACATGCGAAACATTCGCTTCATGCGTTCTTCCCACCATCTCCAATTTTCCTGTTCATGCGCCTCCCAGTTGTACAGCACTGTTTCCCAAACCTGTCCAGTTTCACTGAAGTAGTCCGGAGGAACACCGGCAATGTACGTTGGATAACCGTTCTCATCAAGTTGGAACAATTCTCGATGCGCCCAGACATCAGCTGAGTCGTGAGCGATGAAAATCGGAACGTCACCAATCATTTTGACGTTGTTGTTGTTTGCGTAAGTTCGTAAGCGACTCCATTCTGCTGCGAAGGCTTGTTGCTCAAGGACGTATGGATTGAGTAGGTTTTCAAAATCAGCCAGCGCCTCAGGATTTCGGTTTTTGAGAGGTTCCGGCCATTCATACCAAGGTTTGCCACCTTGATCTTCTTTGATAGCGCAAAACAAAGCCCAATCGTTCAACCAATATGCATCCTCCTCCATTGGAACGTTCTGTTCCGAGTCGACCAAATCACTCCACCCAGCAAAAGCCGAGGGTGAAGCATATGGCGAGCGGTATTTGTCAGGTGGTGTAAGAGGCAACATTTGCCAATATGCGAATCCGCTTTCTCGGAGCCAGTCAACAAATCGGTACCCTTCGGACAACTTCTGCGATGGTAGTGAGGTTAAGTGACAAAGAATTCCACTTTGGTGACCCATCTCCATCAAATCCTTGCAAAGTCTTTCAAATTATCATATCTACGGTCAAGCCATGCGAAGAAGTGCTGTGATATTGTCGCTCCTTTTCTTAACTTCAACCATGGGTGGTTTGGCCACTTCACAGACACCTTCTACAATCACGGTGGATGGTGATTTGTCCGAATGGAGTGCTGACGAATTGATGTCAAGCAGCAACATCGATTTGCACATGACATGGGATGCATCCAATCTTTACATCGGATGGGATGGAACCGATTGGAAATCGACCACCGAGGGAGCAGATCTCTTCGTTTACTTCAATACCTCAACTGAAG
>JAAZUV010000039.1 GCA_018623995.1 Methanobacteriota archaeon | reverse complement strand
GCCACATCCCGAATGCACCAAGACTCTGCGCATAGATTAGATTCGCACTTGCAATAAATTCACCAGTAGTATCGTCCACAGTACCAAGCATGGTGAATTTGCTTCCATCAAACTCAAATTCAGACAGCGTGAAGTAACCTGCAAGATATCGAATACCCCAAAGTGTTCCAACAGCCATGAAAAAGAAAGACATGCCAAGTAGATAGTTCTGTGAAATCATCAGTTGGTAGTCGTTCTTTTTTGCCTGCAACTCTACCATGAAGAGCGCAATGCTTGCCGAGAGTAGTCCCCCTCCGAAAAGGTATGCGAATTTCTCTTCACCGACGCCATCTGCAAAGGCGATTCCAAACAAACCTCCCCATATGAAGAGCATCGCAACGCCGAACATCGTTATCTCAGTAAATCGTTCAAGTGAATCTCCGTTGGTATGTCCTGGGGCACGAACAATCACTGGCTTGAATGGAATTTCTTCCTCTTCCTTTGCAAAGATTGCATCATTTGCAATCGAGACCATCTGCTTGGGTTTTCTCTGTGGTGCAGGCATTTGAATCAATACTTGTTGGCATCATTACCAATATAAATTAACACCCAGCATTAATGACTTTTGTAGCAATTCATGTTTATTTCTTAACACTCCAATTGAAAGACTTCAAACAATAGTGTTTCTTGGAGGAAACATGGCCCGTGCAAAGTCGACAAGATTGACGCTAACGATCCTTTGTCTTACCATGTTTGTGTTGCCCACAGTTCTCGCTACAGTACCTGTTGAATCCAGCCAAGATTCAGGCGAAGAAGGATGGTGGGTTGAAACAACCGTCGACCGAGACGGAAACGGAATTGGAGATATGATCGAAGTGCATCAAAAGAACCCACTTTTCCTCGACGAGGACAAGACGCTTCCGTTGATCATTGACTTCTCGTTCACACCTGGCGATGCTGAAATCAAGATGCTTGAGGAGGCTGTTGAGTACCGTCATCAATGGACACTGAAAGGCATCGATGCGCTCGCTGGTCGAGTACCAGTTGGTTACGTCCTCGAAGCATCTCAACTCCCTGGCGTTGTCATGCTCGAACTTGATGGAATCCTCTCGGTCACGAATGGCGATGCTGCCGTCCTTCACGGTGTTGATACCGCATGGGCAGAGACAGGCTACGATGGTTCGGGTACAACTGTCGCCATCATCGATACAGGTATCGACGGAAACCACTCAAGTCTCGACGACCAAGACGACGATCCAAGCACATACGACCCGAAAGTCATTGCATTCTACGACCCAGTCAACAATCCAAGCTTGACCAACGGCACTGAGGTTTACCCATACGATGACCAAGGACACGGTTCTCACTGTGCAGGGACAACCGCAGGAACGGGTGCACCAACCTACGATCACCCTGGCATGGCGCCACAAGCCTCTCTGGTCGGTGTGAAAGTTCTCGATGCAGGTGGCAGCGGGTCGTTTGCAACCGTCATGGCAGGAATGGAATGGACCGTTGAGAAGCGATATGAATTCAACATCCGTGCTGCGTCCATGAGCCTCGGCGGACCTGGTGCAATCGAATGGACTTCCTCAGAAGAGGACAGCGTCAACCGCTATGCGAACGAAATGGTTCGTGCTGGAATTGCTCTGTTCATCGCTGCCGGAAACAGTGCCTTCTCAGCACAGATCGGAACACCGGGCAGTGCTGAGGATGCCATCACAGTCGGTGCTTTGGATAAGGATTCAAGCATCGCTATCTACAGCAGCCAAGGTCCGACAGAGGAAGGGCGAATCAAGCCAAACATTGCCTATGTTGGTTCCGATGTTATGTCGGTTGCTCACAACACTGGCGATGGTTACGTTGCCTTTAGTGGTACAAGCATGGCCACACCTGGTGCGGCTGGTGTAGCAGCACTGATGTTGCAAGCGAATCCAGATCTGTCCCCGTTTGACATTCGAAACATTATGCAGGAGACTGCGACCTACCGGCAGTGCCACTACATGGGCGCCAACGAACCATGTGCCGAGGATTTGATTCCGAAGAACCGACAGAACAACGTCTACGGTCATGGAGAAGTCCGTGCAGTCGATGCGCTACTTGAGGCAGCTGAGCGTGACTATGTGTTCAACTCAAACATCAGCGTTACCATTTCGACGCCGGCAACACTCGACAACCGAATTCACCTCGAGCGAGGCGACAGCATCGTTTTTGAGGTCAGTGAAAACATGGAAACCGTCCAATGGAGAAGCAACCATCTGCGCGACGATTGGTCCAACATTCACACATATGAGTCAGGAGAGACGTCTGGAGAATTGTCAATTATCGACATCATTCATCAGATTGAGCATCTTCCTGGTATCGCTATTATGGGCAATCATACCATCTCACTGCGAGGTGTTCAGTACCAAGACGGTACGACCTCCGCCTCGCCACTTGTTACAGCAGAGATTATGGTCATGGACGATGATACAAACCCACCAATGACGAGTTCTGAAGATGGACTCTCAGCAGCGACGATTGCGGTCGTTTCAGTCGGTGGAATCATACTCTTCCTTGCCGTTCTCCTTTTGATTTCGACCATTTCGAGTCGAGAGGAAGGAACGCTTGCTGGTAAGGATCTCCAGACGTACCTTGATGCTCAAATCGTTGATGCGGTCGATTCCGATTTGTCTGAAAACCCGTTCTGGGAAGAAAAGGCGTAATCCTTGGATTGGAGTGGTACCCTACATTCATAGACGGAGTTCACAAGGTGAGAAACATGGTCGGAAAAGAACACGTAACGATGATTCCATCTGCACCAAAGACGATTTGGTCAGCAACGGTGAACGGACAAGATGTCCAAGCTATCGCTCCATCCAATGCCATTTTGCTCGACGTTCTTCGTGATGAAGTCGGCATGCTCGGTGTGAAGCGAGGTTGCGATTTGGGAACGTGTGGTTGCTGTGCAGTGCTCATCGATGGTGAGCCTCGCCTATCCTGCTTGTGTCTAGCCGGCCAAGTCGAAGGTCAAGAAATTACGACGGTTGAAGGGCTTGCAGATGGCGCACACCTCGCACCGATTCAAACCTGCTTTGCAACGCATGGTGGGTCTCAGTGTGGATTCTGTACACCTGGCTTCCTCATGAGTGCGGAAGCACTTCTCAATGAAAATGAGAATCCAACACGTGATGAAATCGCCTGTGCGATCGAAGGAAATCTTTGCCGATGTACTGGTTATCAACAAATTGTTGATTCTATAGAAGCAGCCGCAGAAATCAAGCGAGGCGATGCACCTGCACCATCTCCAGCAAGTGACCCGCATCCAAATCCACATCCAGAAGGGCCTGATGAACCATCGATGCCGCCTGGTCATGCGAGGTGATTCCATGGCAGGAGGGTATCGTCAACAACCAGGTGCATCATCGGGTGAAGTCCGTAAGGACGGAAAGCGTGTGGCAGGGAAGCAGAAGTTTCCTCCACCTGGCTCGGGTGGCTCTCGGCCAACCATGGCTCCACGCGACCTTGATTCCATTCCAGAATCTGTTGGCGGAAAAGAACCCCAACCAGCTGGTTCACACATCCACGATCGATATCGAACGGGTACGGAAGTTGGAAAACCAAGAGCACTCGTTGATTCTCATGCAAAAGTAACTGGACAAGCGTGGTACGGTGACGATGTCCGTCTTCCGAATGAAATCATTGGCAAAATCCTACGTTCACCGCACCACTATGCCAAAATCAAATCCATTGATACCTCAAAAGTTGAAGCCCTTCCAGGCGTCCTTGCAGTAGCCACAGGAGCCGACGCACCAAACACATTCGGTGTCTTGCCTGTAACGAAAGACGAACACGCTATGGCCGTTGAGAAAGTACGTCACGTTGGTGATCTTGTCGCCTGTGTTGCAGCAGTTGATGAAGCGACAGCCATGGAAGCCCTCAACCTGTTCGAGATTGAGTGGGAAGTCCTCGATCCTGTTTTCGATCCACGGAAAGGATTGGAAGACCAAGACGAGCCTATCCACTGGCGTGGAAAATACCACGTCGGAACCACCAACGTTCAGAAGCGTGTGTTCCAAGAGTTCGGCGATCGTAGTCTCGTCGATGACCCAACCGCATCATCTCACGGAAAGTGGCGAATGGAAGGCGTCCATCACGGATTCACGGAACCTCACGCGGTCGTTGCCCACTGGGATCCAAACGGTCGTTTACAGCTCTACACGCCGCAACAAGTGCCGCATTATGCACATCGAGCACTTTCGACGGTCCTTGAAGTTCCGATGCATCAAATCAACGTCATTCGTACCTTCGTTGGAGGAGGATTTGGTGGCAAATCCGACCCATTCCCGCACGAGATGTGTGCAGCCATACTCTCTCGCAAGGCAGGACGTCCTGTCCGAATCAATTTCTCTCGAGAAGAGGTCTACTGGATCAATCGAGGCCGACACCCAAGTTACATCGAAGTCAAGATGACGGCAGACGAAGAGGCACGGATTTCAGGCTTTGATATTGATGCATTGATTGACGGCGGAGGATTTGCCTCCTTCGGTCACGTTACATCCTACTACAACGGTGTTCTCGCAACAGCTCCGTACGAACTCGGTTCGTTCCATTACACTGGTGCCCGTGTGTGGACAAACAAACCAGCAAGCGGTGCCATGCGTGGACACGGGGCTGTCAATACCCGCTGTGCGGTCGAAGTTGGTCTCGATGAAATGGCTGAACAAATGCAAGTCGATCCGATCGATTTGCGATTAGCCAATCTGCTCCCTCCACACAGCCGAACCATCTCTGGTTTCCGTATCACCTCAAACGGCATGCGTGAAGCGCTTGAGCGCGTTCGAGATGGTTCGGATTGGGACGCAAAGTTCCGGCAAATGCCACTCGGGAAAGGAATTGGAATTGGCTGTGGTTTCTTCATCTCAGGATCTGGTCTGCCAATTCACTGGGATCCGAATCGATTCCCACACGCAACCGTTCACATCCAAATCGACATGGATGGAGGTGTAACGGTTCATACAGGTGCTGCCGATATTGGGCAGGGTTCGACAACAGCTGTAGCACAAGTTGTTTCAGAAGTACTTGCTCTACCCATAGAGATGATTCACGTTCGATCGCATGAAAGTGACACAAGTCCCGTTGACCTTGGCTCCTATTCGAGCCGTGTGACCTTCATGAACGCCAATGCTGCTATTCGAGCAGCACTAGACATCCGCGAGAAACTCCTCAATGCGGCTTGGGAAATGCTGGGCTATCACCCCGATGTTCTCGTTCTCAACGATCGTCGAATCTACTACAAACACGACCCAGCGGTTGGTGTATCCTACCTTCAAGCACTCCACAAGGCGCAAGAGGACAAGGGCTCACTGATTTCGAGCGGAGCGTACCGTTCACCTCCTATGGGTGGTGTTCACAAAGGTGCAGCAGCAGGGCTTGCTCCAGCATATTCGTTCTCTGCTTACGTCGCAGAGGTCGATGTTGATGTCGAAACAGGCCTCGTATCGTGCACCAATGTTTGGGCTGCACACGACTGTGGAAAGGCACTCAATCCACTCGCCGTCGAGGGACAAATCATCGGGTCCTGTCACATGGGACTCGGCCAAGTCCTTTCGGAGAAGATGGTGTACGGACGAACAGGACATCTGCAAAATCCAAATCTCCTAGAATACAAAATCCCGTCCGTTCATGAAATGCCTCATGTAACGCCAATTATTGTTGAATCATCGGATCCAGAAGGGCCATTCGGCGCAAAAGAAGCTGGTGAAGGTCCTCTCTTGCCAATTCTGCCTGCTGTGGTGAACGCAGTCTACGATGCCATTGGTGTTCGCATTCGCGAACTTCCTCTCACGCCGGATGTTGTTTGGAAAGCCATCTCGGCCAAGACGAAATCGCTCGGTGGTATCGATGAAACGGAACTACCTTCTCCTCGTTTGGAGCACAGCTCGTTGCAAGCAACGCTGGTTGCACGTGGTCTAGAGCACAAGGAGCGAGACCGCCGCCGACAGCGCAGCGAAGATACCAGCGCATATGTCAACGGTGTGCTGTTCGGATTCGATCCAGACCGTCCGCTTGAAGACCAGGTTGATGGATGGAAATCCGCTGTTGAACCCGTGCCAGAACAGTTGGCAGAACTTGGCCTAGCAGGAAAGGCTTGGCTGAAGAAGGAGCAACGCCAAATGGGAGGTGACCAATGATGTTGATGCCTCCATTCAATCTCCATCACCCGAAGACCGTTGAGGAAGCGTGTGAATTAGCAGCAACGTTCCTTGCCAACAAAGAATCCTTCGATTGGGTCGCAGGAGGTACCGATTTGCTACCGAACTACAAGTGGCACATTAACGTCAAGACACACGTAATTTCCCTCGCAAACATTCCTGGCCTCGACACCATCTCCATGCACGAAATTGGTGCCATGGCTCGTTTGGGTGCATTGACAACTGCGGAAAATGTGCACCCTCTCATAGCATCCGCTGCTAGCAAAATCGCCTCTTCTTTGATTCGAAACAACGCTACACTTGGAGGGAACATTTGCCTCGATACGCGCTGTTTTTGGTTCAATCAAAGCGAAGATTGGCGCCGTTCAATTGACTGGTGTCACAAGGAAGATTGTGGAACGGGTTCGGATTGCCGCGTTATTCCAAATCAAAACACACTCTGCGTAGCAACCTACCAAGGCGATTTGGCTCCATCCTTGATGGCGCTTGAGGGAACCATCCACATCATCGGTCCAAACGGACCACGCAGTCTTCCCGTTGATGAGTTTTTCCAACTTGATGGAATTACTCGAAATGTGCTTCAAGAAGGTGAATTTGTTCTCAAGGTGACCTTCCCAGAGAACGTTGCCAACAGAACAGGTTCCTACAAGAAACTCAGAGTTCGAGAATCGTGGGACTTCCCAGAGGCGGGTGTTGCCTCCTCGTGGATTCCTGGCGATCCATCCTCACTTCGAGTTGCTTCCACGGCATTGGAATCCATCCCACGTTCGCACCAAGAGGAAGTTGATGCACTTGGAACTGCTTTCTCAAAGGAACATATTCCCCAACTCTCTGAAGCGATCATGAAATCCATCAAACCAGTGAACAATACGGCGTTGCCTCCACGATATCGCAAATCGATGGTTCGAGTTCTAGCGAAGCGAAGTCTTCGAGAAATTCTTGGTGATTGAGCATGAAAAAGGCCGCTTGTTTGCTTATTTCATGTCTCCTCGTCGCAGTTTTGCCACTCAGTCATGCACAATTCCCTGCCAACAATGAATGGGAATTTGGCTGGGATACGGATGTGGAGCCAAGTTACGATTTGGAATTGGATGGAGATAAATGGGAGATTGAAGATACCTTGGTCTTCTATGTTGACAACCCAAGACTCAATGATCTGAGCCTCACCATTACCGTTGAATTTGAGAACGATGTCGATGTTCTCGAAACATCCTACTCGGAATCGATCTCTGTAGGCTCCCAATCGAATGAAACCTTCTCGATTGAATTGAGTACCTCGGATGCCGAAAAGGTGCGAAGTCATTCTCCTAGCGAGAAGATCACCATGATTGTGACGGCTGAAGAGAGCACGGCTGGAGGAGCTGGTTCGCCAAAGGAGATTGAAGCGAACCTCAATGTCCCTCGATATCACAAACTTCTCCCAGAAGTCTCCTTGGTTAGCAGTTCAGTTGATGCAGGAACTTGGGTCGAGGAAACGCTTCTTCTCAACAATATGGGGAACACAGTCGATGCTGCCAGCAAGATTGAGGCCGATATCCGCAATTGCCCGCTCCTCGAAATCGAAGGCTTGGAGAGCGGCGAGAACACCCAGATTCAACCAACCGATGTGAACGGAAATCAACCTGCTGAAGTCTCATTCCGCATCGCCCCATCAACCGCTCATGCTTCCAAGACATGTGAAGTCACCATGATCGTGACATCAGAAGGGAACGGTATGGAGCGTAGTGTCACTTTCTCAATCGATGTTGATGCATCTGGGGGAACACAAAATTCGAACAATGGAGATACCGGTACAAGCTCGTCCAATTCGGGCTCGGAATCTGACGGTTCTTCGGCCCTACCTGCACTGGGTCCTCAAACGGTCATTTTTTCGCTCGGATTGTTAGCTCTACTACGCAGGAACCGGCTCGATGTCTGCTGATTAGACCTTGGCTCAATTGTCCTGATGTCATAAAAACCTCTCTAAACGTCAAGGGAGAATCATTATGTGTGTATCGTGATTCCGAAGAAAAGAACATACTGCGCTTGCCGCAAAATGAGGTGAAAATATGGCAGAAACAGAGAAAACAAAACTCTCTGTTGAGAAGAAACTCATGGTCGGACTTGTCGTCTCCATTCTTCTTTCCACCGTTCTCATCGTTCTTGCTTCCTCGTCGAAGGAAACGGTCTTCTCACCATACGTTCGTGATGCTGAAGGCGACTATCAGTACCAACAACTTTCCAAGATGCGGGATACACTCGGAACCAGTGACGACGGTAAGTCAGGCGAGAAGTATTCCATCTACAACACAATGTCAACACCAATGCTTGTCAACGACTGGCAAGATCCTCACCGGACCATGCTCATCATCGCTGCCCCAGAGAAGCCATTCGATGCAGCTGAAGCACAAGCCATCCATGACTTCGTCACCGAGAAGGGCGGAAAAGTCATTTTAGCGGCAAATTCGACCAACGCAAAGCGAGTTGCTGAAGAATTCGGCGTTCTCTACTTCGATGCTCCTGTATCCGACAGTAAGTGGTTCTACGAAGTGACTGACAGTACCAACGTTCGCATGCCGGTTCAACACACACGATTGTGGTCCGTTGCTTCCGTAAGCGAAGATTTGGACCTCATGGACGAGGCATCGCTTCGTACACCATGTACCGAGGCTGAAGTATCTGCAGGAGTAACCGACAACTGTCGAATGCCCGTCCTCTTCCATTCACCAACTGCCATTCAGGTTCTTGATGTTGAAGACGATACTCGTGAAGTGAGTGTTCTCGCCTCTGCAAGCGACCAAGCCTTTGTCGCACGTTCAGGCTTCGACATCAACAATGTCGCAAATCCTAAGACTGGAAAAACAGACCTTATCGTACGAATCGATTACCCAAACATCGATGCCTACGATACCAAATCCGACGGGGACGCTGGAGAAGTCTCCGTGACTGGTAGCATTGTTTTCGTATCAGATCACTCCGTTTTCGCCAACCACCTTTGGGACGCAGGTGATGCTGACCTGACAGGAAAGCAACAATGTGGCGACATCTACATCGAGAACGGACACAGTTGCTGGGATACCGATCCTGATGGACTCGTCTCCGCCCAGGGCGACACCGCATGGGAAGGAAACCAACTCTACTTCCGTGCGTTGATTCGTGACATGATGGAATTCGACAACGATGAACTCTCCCTTCAAATCACACGAAACACAGACGAATTCAACATCGTCTTCGATGAAAGTCGTCACGTATCCAGCGTTGCAACACAGCCCTTCACCGAAGCCATCGGTGCTGTCGTTCTTCTGACCAGTGACGCTTACCTCAAGTGGTTGATCATCCTCAACCTTTTCGCACTCCTCGCTATCGCCATTATGGTTGTTCCTGAGAAGGAAAACTGGCGACACGTCTTCGACTTGACCCGCTTCAGAGAGCGTCCAACGAAATTGGATGCTTCGCTTTACCAAGTCCGAACCAGAGAAGCATTCCTCTCCAAGGTTCGGCAATTTAATGATCTCACGCGAGACGAATTTGCTCGCAAGACTCCTGCAGAAATTATGCAGATGGTCCGTGACCCACGCCTTGTTGAACTGGTTAGTTCAGCACGATCCTATTCCAACGAAGAACTACGGGAAATTATCCCATTAATTCGTCGTTGGGGAAACTGAAGAAAAAAGGAGGAAAATGACATGCAACCCCCCGCACCACCAGCAGCCCCGCCCGCGCCAGCGCCAGCAGCGCCTGCGGCACCAGCGCCACCTGCACCTGCAGCACCAATGCCTGCGGCACCAGCCGCACCTGCAGCACCAGTAGCGCCTGCCGCACCTGCAGCACCGGCCGCTCCGGCCCAGCCGAAGCACCAAAGCACCCCAGAAGTCCGTGAGCGACTTTCCGCCGTCGGCGCCATCGCACAAGCGATCAGCGCTGAGGTTCAGAAAGTCATTATCGGTAAGAGCCACGTCATCGACAACGTTCTCATCAACATTCTCTCCAACGGTAACCTTCTCTTCGAAGATTACCCTGGATTGGCAAAGACGTTGATGACCAACACGTTTGCTGATGCTCTCGGTTGTGACTTCAAGCGTGTTCAATTCACGCCTGACTTGCTCCCAGCTGACATTACTGGTACCAACATCTACGACGCAAAGAAGGGTGAATTCACATTCAAGCCAGGACCTTTGTTCTGTAACCTCCTCCTCGCTGACGAGATTAACCGTGCTCCGCCAAAGACCCAAGCTGCACTGCTTGAGGCTATGCAAGAGAAGCAAGTGACCATCGGTACCGTTACCCACAAACTCCCTGCTCCGTTCATTGTTATGGCAACCCAGAACCCTGTCGAGCAAGAGGGTACTTACCCACTTCCTGAAGCTCAACTTGACCGTTTCATGTTCAAGATGAGTGTCGGTTACCCAGACCGTGCTGATGAAGACGAGATCCTTGCTCGACGTATCACACGTGGTAAGGACGCTGTTGATGTCGATGTTATCACCGACCCACAGCGTGTTATCGCTATGCAACAGGCTTGTGAAGACATCTACGTCGATC
>JAAZUV010000176.1 GCA_018623995.1 Methanobacteriota archaeon | reverse complement strand
TTCTGTCGTGTCCTAGATGATATGGCCGATGGTGATATTGAGAATGGACCAGAACATCTTATCCAGATTCAAGCGAAACTGAAGCAAGGTGAATGGGGTAATCATCCTCTTCTCAACCAGTTTTCCGACATGGTTGATGAATACGGACTCTCGACCAATGTCGTTTCTTCGCTCGTTGAAGGGCTCCTTGACGATCAGGCCGATGAGGTATTGATTGCAGATGAAGCAGAATTGATTCAGTATGCCTACAAGGTTGCAGGAACGGTTGGATTGCTCATGTGCGATGTTCTCAACACCGATGAACCCCGGGCTAAACCACATGCTGTTGATCTTGGAATCGGTATGCAATTGACCAACATTGCTCGTGATGTCTTAGAGGACGCCAAGATGGGGCGGCGATATCTCCCTGGCTCATGGGTTGACAATTTGTCGCCAGAGCAGATTATCGAGGCTTCCAAGAATCCATACTCGCATGAAGCGCTCCTCATTACAGAAGCTGTTCATCGATTGCTCTCACTCGCAGAAGAATACTATGCAAGTGGACGTCGTGGTTTGGCTTATCTCCCTGCTCGAGCACATTTCTCGATTGGTGTTGCTGCTAAGGTCTATAGACAAATTGGCATCCAACTCTTGAGGTCAAAGCATTCATGGCATGGTCCAAGACAAGTCACATCCAAAGCCAGCAAGGTTCTCTGTACGCTTCGAGCGTCGATGAGCCTCTTCCGTCGATTCCCTCATCCACGCAAGCCACACAATACCACGCTCCACACATCTCTTGGACCTTACAAGAACCAAGGTGGGACCTGGGGATGAAAACACACATCCTCGGTGATGGCGTCGCAGCAATGATGCTCGCATCACGAGCCAATGAACTACCTGAACACGACGTTTCCATCGTTCATCCTCAAGGAGCACCTATGGCAAGGGATCACATGCTCGGATTTTGGAACGTGGATGGACTCGAATCGTCTGTTGCATGTTCCAGAACGTCATGGTCCAAATGGGCAGTCATAACGGACACTGGCAAGAGCGTCATGCATTCCGATAAGCATGCTTACCACATCATGCACAAGGCAAACTATCTGCAAAGCTGTCGAGAAATAGCGGAACGCAACGGTGTCGCATTCATCGAAGAGAATCACATCAAGGACGAGGAACAGTCACAAACATTCGATTCTCGACCACCTCGTGCCAGCAGGAATGCGATGTTGCAGCACTTTCTTGGACAGGAGGTTGAAGTTGACAAGCCAGTTTTCGATGCTTCAACTGCGATCTTGATGGATTTTAGAGTTGACCAAAGTCAAGGCATGCACTTCATCTATCTCTTACCATATTCATCAACACAAGCCTTGGTCGAATCCACACTCTTCACAACGACGGTATCAAAACGGGAATACTATCTGAAAGCCATTGAAGATTACTTGATGGATCATTATGGGGCCTCCATCACGAATGTCATTCATGAAGAACAAGGCGTTATTCCAATGGGAACATTGTCGCAACATGATGCGAACATTCCAGGTCTTGGAGCAAATGCTGGTGCGATTCGTCCAGCGAGTGGATACACCTTCGTGTTCATTCATCAACAAATTCAACGAGCAATCCAAGCTACAAAACAAGGAAAGCCACTTCGGTTCAAGAGACCACACAAAGCAATCGATGTTTGGATGGATTCGGTTCTCCTGACTGTGTTGAAGAATTGGCCATCGCAGGGACCGAAGTTGTTCGGACGAATGGCTTCAGCGCTTTCTGGTGATGAATTCGTTCGCTTCATGAGCGGCCAAGCCAACTGGAGATTGCGACTCAAGGTCATTATGGCCATGCCCAAGTTGCCATTCATCAAGGGTGTTTCAAAACACATCTTTCAGCGATCTGAAAAGGTGGTTGCATGAGCCTCCTGGCTGAATTGATGAGTGTCGATGTTCTCAACCTCATCGGCCTTCTTGCTGTTGTCTTCATTGGCTTACCCCATGGAGCAATGGATGGAGCATTGGCTATCCACCTCGGTTGGATGAATCGTCCGATCAAGGCTGCAACCTTCTTGCTGGCTTACGTTGGTCTTGCAGCTCTTGTCGTGGGCATGTGGTTGATTGTCCCAACAGTGGGATTCGTGGTGTTCTTGGCCATCAGTCTGTTTCATTTCGGCAGGGGCGACATTGTTCCTCGAGCGAAAGAACACCAATCGGCGGAAGTCCTGATGCGTGGCGGACTTGTGTTGGCTGGAATCAGTCTGTTCCATCGTTCAGAAGTGGATTCAATCTTTGAAGTGCTCATTGGCTCCAACACTGAAATCGTGTGGTTGTTCCTTCAAGCAGTTGGTGTGTTGACGATCGTACTGATTCCTTACGTCATTTTCTCAAAATCCAAGCAGGAAAGGGCATCAGCCAGTGTCGAAGTGATCGGTCTGCTCGCTCTCTTCGCAATCGCTCCTCCACTTCTAGGATTTGCGATTTATTTCTGTGGCGTACATTCTGTACGTCACTTCAAACACATGGGTACGATGCTCAATTCAACGTTGCAACAATTCCAAGTCACTCGTACAACAGTGATCTTCTCGTTGATGACGTGGGCAGTTGGGTTGTTGGTGTTGGCCAATCAGTCTGCATCCATAGGCCTCGAGCCGGCACTGCTGCAAGTCATCTTCATCGGTCTTGCTGCCCTTACCGTACCGCACATGATTCTCGTTGATGGTATTGCAAAGCATGAACAGTCTTCACTTTGAGTGCCAAGGCTTCAATCAAGATACTATAAGAAAAGGAACGAAGCGTCATCTATGAGGAAATTGCTGATTCCTATTCTCCTCATTTTGCTGTTCTCTCCCTCAGCTCAAGCGGAGACCTATCGCATTACTGGAAAGGCAACCTTTGCGGATAACACACCAGTCACGCTCGATTACGTCTACGTGCAGTGCATTCCTGGTGATTTTGCTTGCTACCAATACAGAGGGGCCCAGTCGATCACAGATGCCTATGGATACTACTCAATTCTCATCGATGTGACCGATGAAGAGGACGATCTCGACATCCTCCTGAATCTGAGAGGCGAGAATTTCACACATACCATCGATATTCAAGCGCACCGTGATTCACCCAACAACCAAATGGTACAGGACATCAGACTCGAACAGAATCCACCACCATCAGGCGTGTTCCTCGGTTTTGGCTGCTTCATCGTCTTGTTCACACTCGTGTTTGTTTCCGTTTTGATGCGAACCGGTCGTCGTCTATCAACCAAACAAGGTCGCATGGAATTCATGGGTATGAAACAAGCGAGAATGCTTGAATGTCCAACATGTAAGCAAATGGTTGCTCAGCATGAACTGGTGATGCATTTCATTGTCGATCACGACATGGAGGCCTTCGATGCTGGCGAATTGGCTGGCAAAGTCATGCGGCGTACCTGGTCTGAAGAAGAGTAAATCCACACAGCTCATCTGAAAAGATTGATTGACCAACGGTGCGAAGTCAGCCTCATGGGAAAGACCAATCTGTTTGTTTTTGTTTCGATCCTCATGATGACAATGGCAGGTTGTACATCCATTAACAACAATGGCTGCGGAGAGGGGTACGAAGAAATGTACGGGGGCTATGAGTACGGCTT
>JAAZUV010000175.1 GCA_018623995.1 Methanobacteriota archaeon | reverse complement strand
GCAGTGTCACCGAGCGCAAGAACTGCAAAATGAGTTTCGTTTAATTCATTCTCGTCAATTTCTAGCATGGAGTCGTAGAGGTCTTGTGCATTATCAGGCTGTTCACCATCGCCCCAAGTGCTGCATATGATCAAGATATACTCGTGATTCTTGATTTCATCAACCTGAACTCCATCGAGGCATGCGCATCTTGTCTCAATCCCATTCGAAGATGCGATTCTTTGTGCATCCATCGCAAGGAGTTCTGAATTACCTGTTTCGGTACCAAAGCCGATGAACAAATTCCGAGACAATTAAGCAACTCCTCTGCTTCTTTTTGGACATCCATTGCAGAATGTTTTTTTCTTCTTCTTGTATTTCTTGCAGCACTTTGATTTCAATTCAACTTGCTTAACGAGGTCCACTTTGATTTTATTTTTTATACAGGAATTATTGCATCCAGAGCAATCTTCCTTCTCACTCGTTTCATACATAATCGTCAGCCCATTGAACAAGAGTTCGAGGGTCATCTTACCGTTCACGTCGCCCATGTGGCTAGTAAATTTAGGGACACCTAAAATGTTTAGGGAGCCCTAAACTAAAATCAAGGGTTCTGTGGACAGACTGGGAACGCTTATGGAGGGTATTCAAGTCGGATAAATTAGAGAGCGGATGCTTTCTTGAGGCGATGATAAATGGTCGATACTGGTTCAGTTCCGAGCGCCTATCTTTCAATTGCATTCTTGGCCATTGTCGGCATTCTCATGCCCCTTACAAATTTCATCATGTCATGGGCTCTTCGCCCACGTACGGACCCTTCGCGGCCGCACATCACACGATCGTATCTTTTGGAAGGTTACGAGCGAGATCATAGCCTCTACCCTCGCCGCCTTTCCACCTTTGAATGTGGAAGCGAGCCAATCGGTGACGCAATGATTCAATTCCACTTCCAGTACTACTGGTACGCCATCATCTTCCTCGTTTTCGACGTCGCATTCATGTTCCTTGTACTCGGAGGCATGGTGACTGCTGAGGAGACAAAACTCGGTGGAGACATCGCCAAAGCAGAAGCAGGACTTGCCATCATTGCAGTCTTCTTCACCATCATGTCTCTCGGCGTTTGGTACGTATTCCGCAAGCGAGGTCGAATCTACATCTGAGGTGAATCATATGGCAGAATCTGGAGAAAATTATACCGCATTCAACAGTCGTGCATTGGTCGAAGTTGTTGGTGATGTCACCGACGAAGCACTCAAAGCAACCAAAATCAAGCAACTGCTTTCCGTTCTCGCAGGACGATTCTTCAACTGGGGTGGCCGAAAGTCGCTCTTTACTCTCCACTTGGGAATCAAGTGCTGCGCTATCGAGATGGCAGCTGCGGCAACACCTCGATTCGATGGGGACCGATTCGGTGTCTTGTTCCGTTCATCACCTCGGCAATCGGACGTTCTTCTTGTCAATGGTCCAATCAGCAAGAAATTCGCTGACAAGGTTGTTCGTCTCTGGGAGCAAATGCCTGAGCCAAAGTACTGTATCGCCATGGGCGAATGTGCTATCTCTGGCGGGCCATATTTCCAATCGTACAACATCCTCGAGGGTGTTGACACCGTCATTCCAGTCGATGTTTACATTCCAGGATGCCCGCCTCGTCCAGAGGCTCTAATCGATGGGTTCGGACTTCTCCGTGAGAAAATCATCCGTATCGGTGGTGCACCAAGCACTGGCCGTGATGGCGAAAAGCCAGTTATTGTAGGAGAGGACTGATCATGGGAATGAGCATCTCTGCGGAACAAAATGCAGCAGCAGCATCCGCTTTCTCTGAAGAAGCCGAGAAGCAATTCGGTGGTAGCGGCGTTACTGTATCTGTTGAACATCACAGCAATGCAGCGAAGTTTGCATTCGTACGAATGACCTGTCCTCCACAGCACTGGGTTGCGCTTGCCAAGTGGCTGCGCTTCGATGCTGGCGTGAACTACTGTTCGATGATCACTGGCACACATTACCCGGACAGCTCTGAGCGCGGCTGGGGTGTTGCCTACCATTTCTTGCGACAACCTGTCCGTGACGTTGAACCGTTTACAGCAGATGTTCTCAAGGCTAGCGAATTGGAAGGCTCATCCATTCCACTCGAAGTTGAAGTTCTCATCGATTTACCTGCAGGCGATGCGCCTGTTGTTCCGAGTGTTCAATCCATTTGGGTTGGCGCTGACTGGAACGAGAAAGAAACATGGGACCTTGTTGGGATTCGATTCGAAGGCCACGAAAACATGCACCGTGTCTTGAATCCACACGACAGTCCTGAAGGATTCCATCCATTGCAAAAGCAACATAATATTCGATATCATGATTTCAACGAGATGTATGATGATGCACAAGGATTTGTGCGCAAACCTGCGGATGAGGGCCGCGTAAAGTGAGGTGAACATATGGCACAAATGTGGATTACAATGGGGCCCCAACACCCGATGACGCATGGACTCTGGACACTTCGTGTCAAGGTCGATGGTGAAACCGTCGTCGATACAGAAGCTGAACTTGGATACATCCATCGAGGTGTTGAGAAGATTGCAGAAGCTCGAGATTTTACGCAAGTAACACCGTACTGCGACCGTCTCTGTTACGTCAGTGCAATGACATGGTCCAATTCGTACATCTATGCTGCCGAAGACCTTCTCGAAGTCGAGGTTCCTGAGCGTGCTGAATACATCCGTCTTATCGCTGCTGAGTTGCAACGACTTGCCTCTCACTTGATGTGGCTTGGTGCCTTTGGTCCAGACATCGGAAACCTGACGTTGATGACTTGGTGCATGCGTGACCGTGAGATGTTCCTTGACCTCCTCCAAGAACTCGGAGGTTCGAGAATGCACTACAACTATCCTCGAATTGGTGGCGTCAAGCGTGACCTTCCTGTTGGATTCGCTGACCGTGCTCGTGCCAAGATCAAGTTGTTCGAGAACCGAATCAACGAATACGAAATGATGCTTGATGAGTCAACCATTTGGTTGGTTCGACTCCAAGGTGTCGGTTATGCTCGCGCTGAAGACATGGTCAACTCCGGCGTATCCGGTCCAAACGTTCGTGCTGCTGGTGTGAACTACGACGTTCGATGGGCTCACCCATACTCCGTTTACGATCAAGTCGATTGGGAACCTGCTGTTGAGAAACCGACATCGGTCAAGGGTGCTGATTGTTACGATCGATACCGAGTTCGAATGGAAGAGATGCGACAGTCGTGCAGAATGACACTCGATGCTCTTGACAAGATTCCAGGTGGAGCGAACACGCATTACAACACAGGCGATGAGATGATCATCACCAAAGCCCCAACCCGTGCTCCTGAGGGCGCGACTGGATTCAGCAACTATGAGTGCACACGTGGTGCTTCTCAGTTCTACATTCAAGGTGGCGGAGACGGTCGTGGAAAGAACCCATATCGACTCTCCATTCGCTCGCCAATGTTCATCACCATTCCTTACGTTGCAAAGACCATGATTGGCTACAAAGTCGCTGACATTCCTGCCATTATGGGCAGCTTTGACCCTTGTATTGGAGAGACGGACCGTTGAGGTGATACGATGGATGACAAGTACGACCTGAGAAGCCTCTTCATCGGAGAGGAGAGT
>JAAZUV010000174.1 GCA_018623995.1 Methanobacteriota archaeon | reverse complement strand
CATGCTTGCAGCCAATGGCTTGAAGGCAGAGGTCGAGAGCATACCGAGTTGGAACTTACCGTCTCGGTCCACGAACATAGTGTAATTGAAGAAATCCAACCAGTGTGGCATTGGGCGATTGAAAGCACCGAGCAATCGGTCGCCGTCTTGTGCGTTCCGCTCGAGGAGTTTCTGTGCCTCACGTCGTCCTTGCTGGCCGAAGTAAGTCATGAGGAGGTAAGCCATTTGCCAACCGTGGCGTTGTTCTTCAGCCATGATACGAGCGGCTGCGTAGCGGTCGTAATCGGTTGGAGCGGTTGCGAGGAGGTGGCGCTGTTGCTCAACGGAGGCGAATTCTGTATCGCCTTGAACGGTGATCATGGTGACAAGAGCGTCACGCATGCTTTGATGAGGAACTTGCAATGAGCGTTCCCACTTCTTTCGTCCTGCGTAGTCACCGAACTCGATTTCGTCACCAGCACGGTCCCAATCGAATTGAATCGAGAGGTCAAAGTCACCGAGCCATTCTCGGTCAAATCCAACACGATCTTGCCAATCGTTGAAGTTTGCAATCCAGTCGTCCCATGTCTTAGGTAGGTTGTCCATGTTGTTCACACGAGTGGGTCTACCTTGAATACATTGCGAACATGTTCGTACGAACATGTACGCTTAGGGTGATTTGCGGCGGATTTCTTCGGCCATATCGTTCATGATACGGCTTTCAATACGCTGAAGCATAGCGGAAAGCGTCGATTTTGCCATGTCCATGGCTGCAGCGAGTTTGCTCAAAGATGTCCTTCTTGGAACATCGTAGTAACCTTCCCGCAATGCAGCATCAAAAATTTGCCTTTGTCGAGAGGTAAGCAATGTTGCACCACTGTTCCGTGTGGATGTCAATCGATACGGTATGTTCTCCTTGGTCAGTTCAGATAACAACTGACGAGCTTGTTCTGGCGTGCACACGAAGGTCCAATCGACCCATCCGTCATGGACTTCAAATGGCGATCTTGGAACGACACCAACGATTCGCAGTGGTCGAACGAAACCACCACCTCCACTTGCGATATCAACCGCAAATCGCTGGTTACCGAGCGATCGGACTTCATCGATACCAGGATGTGCTTCCAATGCAAGTTGTACATCATCGGTCGCTGAGAGCGTTGCCGTTCCTCGCCCTTTGCCAAGAGGCATTGTTTCTTCGATGCGTAGAACGAGCGAAGGAAGCGAGCGAGAGACATCACCCGACCAATGTCCTTCTGGAAGACGAACTTGGATACGGACGTGTTGAGACATACAATCACAATGGTCGTCGAGTCGAGAACTGTTCAACAGTTTTTGCTTGAACGTCAATGATTTCACTGTGAGCAATTCCGAAACCATCACCAAGTTCTGCAGCAGGTAGGTATCCGTCACAGACGCCGGAAGCAGCGAAGATTGCATCCTCGGATTGGCAGAGGTCATGTGCCTTCCAAAGACGAGTAAGGTCATCATCGATCATGTCACCTGCTCGTGTTTCTTCCTCGGGTGAGCGGAAAACGAGTGTTCCCTCGAAGACACCGCCAAGGCCACGAATGGCTGTTGCTGAAATCACGCCTTCAGGTGCAGCACCTATGCCCATGAGAAGGTCGAACGGTCCGTCATCCTTTGCAGCCCAGATGGCTCCGGATACGTCACCATCGCCGAGCAGCTCCAGTTGAGCACCAGCGCCTCGAATTTCTTTGAACAGGTCTGCATGACGCTCACGATCGAGTGCAACGACCTTGACTTCGCTGATGGGCTTGTCAAGTGCATGTGCGGCCTGCTCGAGATTGTAGGTCACCGTTCCTTCGAGAGAAATGTGTCCAGCGAGTTGTGGTCCTGCTGCGATTTTGTTCATGTAGCAATCAGGTGCATGGAGCAGTGTTCCTCGAGGTGCAGCCGCAAGGACAGCGATGGAGTTCGGTTTGTCGTAAGCACAATTGTTGGTGCATTCAAGAGGATCGACGGCGATGTCGATGCATGGAACACCTTCGACACCAACCGAACTTCCTAATTCCTCACCGATGAAGAGCATTGGTGCTTCGTCTCGCTCGCCTTCACCAATAGCAACACGACCGTCGAATGGGACAGCATCAAAGGTACGACGCATGGCTTCAACGGCAGCATCATCTGCGGCGTTTTTGTCGCCTTTACCTCGCCATGCGGCACTGGCAATTGCAGCATTGTCAACGGCTTCGAGGAAGTGCTTGGTGAGGTCCGCTGTGCTGCTCATGTATCGTCCAATTCAAGAGCGAACATATGCCTTTTCGCTTGTTTCGTTGCTCAACGTCGGCGGTTTGGACGTCCAGAGCGACCCTTGCCTCGCGAATTGTGTCGTCCACCTGGGCCCTTCCTGCCACCGCCTTGTCGGCCTCCGCCACCATGTCGGCGTTGGCTTGGGTGACGTCCTTCCGGTTGGAAGGTCCAGTCATCGCTTCGACGAGGGCGAACGTATCGGCGTCCAACACGTTCCTGATCCAAATCTTCGACGAGTTGATCAATGAATTGTTCTGGTAATTCAACAGCAGTAATCTTGTCGAGCATTTCGATGCGGCCAACCGAACCGTCAGGTAGGTTTCCGACTCGGTAGACCATCCCAGTGATGGCGCCTCGTTCGATACCGTCCATGGCCCCTAACCCCAGTACCAAGGCTGCCTTTGGTCCGTTGTCGCTCTTGTTGAGTTGAGGGGTGTTTGCTGTGTCCTGTTCAGGCGATGAACCCAAGAGTTTCGATAGGGCTGCAACAGCGATCTTTTCGGCACTCATGCCAGATTCTCTTGCAGCATTGAAGGCATCAAATGCGTTCTGGTGAGGTTCGATCTCACCGAATTCTTCAACCAGTTGCATGCGTTGAAGATCATCGATGTCTTGTTGTGTAGGGATTTCCATACGCTCAAGTTCACCTGCTTTCTTTTCGATGCGCTTGATGTGGCGTACCGCTCGGTTTCCGACCATGAGAACACTACGTCCAGTGCGTCCTGCGCGACCGGTTCGGCCAACGCGATGAATGTAGGTATCATCGTCGGTAGGCAGGTCATCTTGCAGTACTAAGTCGACTCGGTCAACATCGATGCCCCGTGCAGCAACGTCCGTTGCAACCAAGACGTTGGTTCGTCCTTCTCTGAATCGGTTCATAACACGGGTTCGCTCTGCTTGAGACATACCACCGTGCAATGCTTCAGCGCCTTTTGGTCGCAGGATATCAGCAACCGTTTCGACTCTGTTTCGAGTCTTACAGAAGATGATGGCCGCACTCGGTTGCCATGCAAGAAGGAGTTTCTCAATCGCATCAACGCGTTGTCGGAGTGTGCAGATCATGACGTACTGTTTGACAAGACTCGGAGGTCGTTCCTCCTTTCCAGAGGCTCGGATTTGCTCAGGGTCCTCTAGGATCTTGTTTGCGAGTTTCTGAACGTGTTTTGGCATTGTTGCTGAGAAGAGAAGCGTTTGGTGGTCGGGATTCATCTGGTCAACGATGTATTCGAGATCGTCTGCAAATCCCATGCTCAGCATTTCATCGGCTTCATCCAGAACGAGAACATCGTATTGATTGAGGTCAACATTGCCTCGCTCCATGTGATCGCAGATACGGCCTGGTGTGGCGACCAAAAT
>JAAZUV010000173.1 GCA_018623995.1 Methanobacteriota archaeon | reverse complement strand
TGTTGAACGATGTGCCAAAATGGCGCTAAATGGCATCAAGATGCATATGTCCGAAGTCAAGACCTGTCTCGAATCAGTATCTGATGAGGAGCTTAATTCTTGGCGAAATGGGACCCGTCATGACTGGCCTGCACCCGATGGACGAGGGTATGCAATGGATGGACACCCACTTGCCCAAACAGGCTCAATTTCGTTGATTGAAGCATGGGAGATTGCTCGTCCATGGTTCGTTGACCCAGATGCCAAACCTTTCATGATGAACGCAGTTCACCCTGAACACTGGTTCCAAGGCGAATACGATCTCGTATATCGCTGGGGAGGACAGAACAAAATCGTCGATATCAAAGCATCACTCGGAAACTCAGATCGCTCAGGTGATTATGTTGAACAGATGCGTATGTACGCCTACCTATGGTGGAGCACGCACGATAAACAACGCATTGATGCTCTCGAGATCTGGTACCTTGCTGCTGATGCGATCAAGACAATTGATGTTCCAGCCGATCAAGATTTGGAAATCATTGGAGAAGAATTGAAGGCGTTATGGTCTGAGTTACGTGAAGAAACACCATCCATTGAGCGATGTCCTCCTGAGCCTGCTCCAATGCGCTCGTTTGGACCCGGGGGTGTTCCATCTGAGGAAACCTCTGATTTGACACGCTGTCAGCGTTGCGATTGGTCACATGTCTGCCCGACTGGAGGATTTGACAAGGAACATCCAGATGGTGGTACGTACCACTTGCCAGGCATGGTTGCAGAAACAGAAAGCACTCCATTGAACGACATCAAAACACGGCATACTGTGACAGGGCGAGTTCACGCTGTCATTCGTGGCAATCAACCTCGAATCACCATTGCAGAAGGCAACTCAGCCTTTGCTGACGTGCAAATCAAAGCCTCCGTACATACAGATGGAGGTCCAACAATGCCTGAAGATTTGAAGAAAGGGGAACTGGTTTGTATTGAAAATGCCTTTTTCCAAATCAACTACAAAGGTGCACTCATCCTCAAGGTCGATCCGTTCGCTCGTGTTGTTCGATTGCAAGAAGGAGCAGATGAAATTTCACTTCACACTCCTCGTGCACGATGGAACGTTGCAGGAACTGTCGTCTATAGAACAGAGAAGAGAGGGCGTTCTGCACGTGGCGATTGGTGTCGTCAAGGCCTGATGTTGATGGATGAATCAGGCTCATTGAAGATTGAAGGTTGGCAAGCAGACTGGGGGCCTCAGTACGAAATGCTCGAGCCAGGAAATCGCATCGTAATCACGAACATTGGCATCGATGGATGGGCTGCCCTCGATCGTGGAGAAATGTACCGTGCATCACGTCTCCACATACTTCACGATTAACCGCCGGAAGAAACAGTGGTCACGAGAAGCTTGACATCTGCGTTCAAGATAGTGCTATGTGGCAAAATTCGATCCTCAAAACTGACTACCACTGTGGAAGGGAGGATTCCTGCTGCTTCGAGCGTCTGACGGATGGACGAACCGTCATCCACCTCAACCGTACAGTTGTGATCACGTCCATGGAAGGTGATGTGCATGAAGTACCCTGTGAAGCATCACGCTTATGACGGTGGCGCACAGGCAGCAAACAAGCCGAGATCGCATAGCCCGGTATTGCGGTGGATTCGAAATCCACTGTCCCTTGGACGCGGGGGTTCAAATCCCTCTCTCGGCGCTCAAATGTAGAACGCATCTGGTTCTTCCATGAGTTCTCGAACATGATCCGTATTGGCATTTGGAGCCAATTCGTTCAGTTTTGTAAGAAGAGCAGACGTGGCATCCTCAGGAAGTCGAACATCAAGATCCCAACCATCGGAAAGGAATTTCAGAAGACGAATGGAAGCATGAACGTCTCCACTTGCACCAACCGTCGTTGCCATTGCGCAAACCGAGGACAATCCAAACATTGGTGCAAGCGATGCCATAAGTGCAGACATACCAATTGCGCCACCAGAAGGTTGGTCCCGTCGAACATCAACACCACGCTCTTCCAAGTTCACTCGATGAGGTGAAGACGTTGCAACTGCAAAGGCTTCTTTGATATCAGGAGCGGACATCAAGCCAGCGAGAACAATGATTTCCTTGACCCCCGAATTCGAGAGATGTTTCAACAATTCAGTTGTAAAGTCGTACTGTTGGAACGATTCACTTGGTTGACCTCGCCCAGTAATGGTCAAAATTGAGGCCCCCTCTTCGAGATCGATTCGTTTGACGAGAAGGTGTGGTGGTGCAAGCAAACCATCCTCGTCGAGCCGGGCAAGTGGGGTGAGACCTGGATGAATGAAGCGTGCAATTGGTGTTGCTTCATTGGCTTCATTCAGCAATTCAACAGCATTCTTTCCAACATCACCAACACCTGGCAAGGCAAAGAGAACAATCTCTGCACTCTCGAATCCATCCTCATCCAATACGTCGACCAAGAGTGTCATGAATCTCCTACCCTCGCATTGAAGGGTATAATGTTTGAGAACAAACGAAGCCAAAGAGGTTCATTCTTCTTCTTGTTCGCCAGCACCACTTCGCATCTCTTCAAGTGAAGGAAGTGTAGGGATGGTCTGTGACCATTCAGGAGATTCAACGTTGTTGAGTTGCCTTCGAATGTTGGCTCGATGATCCTCAGGAGACCACTTCAATGGTGCTGCTGCTTGTGCTTTCCCTCCACATTGAGGACATGTTGTTTCCAAACACCAAGCACCACAGTTGAGGCATTGTTGGAGCAGTTGGCGAGGCATTCGAATCACTCTCGGTAGGAGTCCGCAGTTCCACCTGCTTCTTCGATCACAGAAACAACGGCTGCAATCGAAGCAGTCCACGTATCTTCCGCAGTCTTGAAATCCGGTGCACGGAGTTCGATTCTGTATTCTGGAGCCCCGTCATAGTAGCAGTTCACTTCAATTTCTTCTTCGGGAGAGGAAATCTTCTCAGCCGCAACAAGTGCATCTCTGATGCTTTCTACACCGTTACTGGTTTCGACTTTCAGCGTCAGAATACCACGAATTTCGACATATGGAGGTATGATGTTCTCGACTGCTAGTTCAATGAAGGGTTGAATCCAGTCGCCTTCGAAACCTGCATCAATGATTGAGCCTTCATGCATTGCTGCTTCTTCGAAGGCTCCATACAGTGTTTCAAACACTTGCGTTAATTCTGTTTGGAGTTCGGTTGCAAAATCCGTTTCCCACTTTTGAGATTCTGAAAGGACCTTGAACAATTGAAGAGCACGTTGCTCGTTCTTCCATTGCTGCAAACGGTCACGTCGGCGCTCCTCTGAAACCGATTTCAACGAGAGCTTAAGCGAACTGCCATCGCGGCGACTTGGCATGACTTTGCAAACCAAACGCTGACCTTCACGAACGAAACGACGAATGTTCTTGATCCAACCACTGGCAATTTCGCCAATGAAAATGAATCCATCAACACCTTCGTACTCATCGAGCGATACATCAGCTCCGTTTTGCTTGACACTGTGTACTGTAACGACGACGAGTTCGCCCTCTTCAGGGTAGATGAGGTCGGATTTCGACATGGAGGCTCAGCCTCCTCATTCCATTGTTTCGAGAACAGTGCAGCCGACGAGATTCGCTTTTCCGCCAGATGGGTT
>JAAZUV010000172.1 GCA_018623995.1 Methanobacteriota archaeon | reverse complement strand
GAGCTTGCAGAGGGTGACGGAGTGCTTCCGTTCCTCTCTCCTCTCTCAGTGCTTGCAGTCCTTGCCTTTGCAGCACTTGTCGGCAACAGTCGAAAGCAAGACGAGTAAATCAAAAGGTAGGAGTTGGAGGGACCGCCGTGCTCCCACGGCCTAAACCTCGCCGTTTAAACGGTGCGATACGCATCACAGTGACGCTTGTCTTAGCCGTTCACGTGCTCATATCTGCATGGTTGGTCGCTGCCGTAAATGGACAATATGTTGATGGAAAACCATCACCAACAGAATTTGATTCATTGGTTGCAATCGATGCTGAAGAGACGCTGATCGATGTTGAAATCAAAAATGCAACACCGTTCTTCTTTTACTTACTCGTTCGAGATGGTGATGCTAGCGTACTGGTCAACAATTCGACTTCTGGGAATGAATTTGATGAAGAAAAAGAAGAAATCAAATCCGAACCAAGCGATGAAGATGATTGGCTCGCTTTTGGACGTAATTCGGTAAAGTTGAGTTTGATGCTTCTTGTTTTGAGTGAATTCTTGATGCTTCTATCGTTTCGATGGCGACATCATCTTCGAACTCTAGCATTCATTCTCACCATCTTGTCGTTCGCAGTCATTTTCCCAACGTGCTATATGCTCGACCTCTCTGGAGGCGAGTCCGAAGATTCAACAGCAACAAATACACCAGGTGCTGAAATCGATTCCGTTTCTTTTGCACACACCAATGCTTCATCGGATTTCTCGGTTACGTGGCTGGGTATTCAAATTGAGGCTGATTTTTCTGGTTATGATCTTGGTTTGGTCGATGAGGAGAACAGGACAAAGGTTCTCGAAGAGGTCCCAGAAAATGGTTCAAAAGACGCATCCTCATTCATTTCGTTTGAATCAACTTTTGAAATCAAACTTGGAAAGAATCTAGATTCGCTACTCGTCTTGCCATTCATGTGGTTTCTGCTTCCGAGTACAGCAGCGAAAAAATCAATCCCAGAAGAGGAGTGATCACTGTTCGGGCAATGTACCATTCAAACTGTCTGGATTGTCGTCGAGTGGACCCCATTCTGTTCGTGTTCTGTGGAGGCCGAATCGCTTCGCATAGAGGAATCGAAGGTTCTTCCAACCATCGCCCCAAGTATGGATTTCAGCTTCACCAACACGCTCTCGGTAAGGAACGGAGATTTCGATGGCCTTCTTTCGGCCGAGGTGCTTCCGTGCAAGGATTTTGATTTCTTCAGAGAGAGGCATTCCGTCATTGGTTGGACGCATCTTTGGATTATCAAAAATCGACTTGCGGAACACCCACATACCCGATTGAGAGTCTTTGATTCCATAACCGAAGAGAAGTCGAGCGTTGAAGGAGAGAACCCAGTTACCAAATCCGTGTAGGCCTGACATGGAACCGTCTTCAGCCATGCTGAGACGATCACAGGTGATGAAATCGAGGTCATCATCCAACAGTCGCTTGACCAATTCAGGAATCAGTTCTGCTGGATAGGTACAGTCTGCATCCATGGTCACAATGATGTCGTTTGAAGCAACGACAAATCCAGTACGGTAGGCTCGGCCGTAACCTTTTCGTGGTTCAAGATGGACGCGAACGTCCTTCTCAAGGGCGATTTCTCTGGTTCGGTCCGTTGAGGAACCGTCAACGATCATGATTTCGAGTGATTCGCACCAATCTCGAGGGATGGCGTCCACGGTTGCACCGAGTGCTTCCTCTTCATTCCGGGTAGGAAGAAGAACAGTAACAGAGACTGGTAAGACCTCGTCCATGATGCAACCACCAGCCATGAGGGTTTCAATGCATTGCCTCAACGGTCAAACGATTATGACCATCGAGCACGTAGACGGCGGAGTGAAAGTTTTGCAGCAAGACGAATCTTTCTCCACTTGGATAATGAAGGGCGCTTGCTAAACACGTCACCTGATCGTCGAACAATTTCGTGGAAGATAGCATCGTATGCTTCGCACATAAGTTGTGGCTGCAATCGAGACTTTGAATCAAGATATTCAAACAAATGTTGAGCCGATTCTTGGTGTCTTCGAACGATTTCGATGTATTCTTGAACGAACGACTTCCAACGATGGTTGGTTCCAAATTCAGTGTTACCAAGCTCGGAAATCTCGATGTTGTATTCGCTTAATGCATTGATTGGAAGGTAGATTCGGCCACTTCGATAATCTTCTGAGACGTCACGAAGGATGTTGATCAATTGCAATTGAATGCCCATGTCAATGGCATGAATCCGTGCTCCAGCATCCTCGCATCCATAGATTTCAATCAGAACGAGTCCGACTGCTGAGGCGACTTTGTAGCAATATGCACGAACTTCATCCCAGGTTTTGTGACGTACTTCGAACAAATCATCTTCCATTCCTTCGATGATCGTTTCAAAATCTGTGAGGCGAACAGGGAATTGCTTGAAGACCTCATTGATGGCGATGAAAATTGCTTCATTTTGGGTTGCGGATTCATCTCCGGCAAACAATCGATTGAGTCGTTCCTTCGCATCGACAAGTGCCATCAAACGGTATCGGTGCTCCTCAGGAGCGTTGTTCATGGCTGTTTGATGAATGCTCTGAAGAAGTTCATCACGCTCATCAACAAGTTTGTTGAGGGCGTCAGACTCCTGAACGACTGGTCGTGAATCACCATCAGCAATATCATCGAGGTAGCGACATAATGCATAGACTGCGTGGACAGCACGTCGCTTTTGGTACGGCAGTGCAGAGAAACTCGCATAGAACGTTGAAGAAGCACGACGGCAGATTTCTTCACATTCTAGGAATGCGTTTTCGATCAAATCCGTCTTGTTCATGTTTCAACCCCAATTCTTTCAGTTATCAATGCGTGTTGTTGCGCTTGTTCGCCTGCATCGTGACAAAATGGATTGTGAGTCCAACTGGCATGAGCATAACGCCAAACAAGATTGCGACTTGTGCAGCCGTTTTGTTGATTTCTGTCTCAACACTACGCTTCCAAATCCATCGAGTCACGATGATGTCACCGATCACGAAGTGTGTCCATGCAAGGACAGCACCGTCGTCCGTTCCGAGAACATCAGCAAGTCCGGATACAACACCGCTTAGGGTACCGTCGCCCATCATATCGCTCAATGCACCGAGATTCATTGCAAGAACAATGAGATAGGCAACCAACGGTCCAAGAACAAACCAAGGTCCGTCCATCCATTTCTTGGTCCGTTCAGCATGTGGTTGAAGAAGCATCAGCATCCAGAATGGGCCTACCCACATGGTTGCAGTAAAGAAGGCAACTAGAAGCATTGTCTCAACCATCAAATCACCTTGTTGTACGCTTTCTCAATCTCACCAATGGAGTTCTCATTCGGATAGTAGGTGTCACTTTCCCATTGGATGACACCGTCTTGATCGATGAGGAACAATGCAGGTGTACCAGGAAGACCATAATATTCGAAAATGGATTGGCTCAAGTTGGCTTGATCTTCAATTCGTTGGATGGAGTCATCATCGGTTGGCAGAACAATCGGCCATGGCGTGTAGTGGTTGCTGTCTGTGAAACCGAACTCTTCTGCAACATCTTCCTTGGTTTCGAAATTGAGGTATCGCTCCACGGAGACGATTTGCAGAGGTGG
>JAAZUV010000038.1 GCA_018623995.1 Methanobacteriota archaeon | reverse complement strand
AGGGGTTGAGGAGGAAGTGGAAGTGGCGAATTGGACGGTTCAAACGGCCACATTCTTGGAACGGAGGCGAGATTCATATCTTTACACCATCAGTTGTAAGTGGCTACATGCAAGCATTGTGGGCATTTGATTTTGATTGGCCTTCGGCTCGGTATTCCGAGTGCTACACCACACCCAGGACAGACGATGGCTTGGTCGACTTGAGCACGTTTGTCTTTCGCTCCAGCGGTTGGATCGTAATCAAAATGCAAACCTTGCATTGAGATTTCACGGGGTCGATTTGGCAGTTCAGGAACGGCTTTGCTGGCAACAGGTTCGAACGGTTGCTGCGTTGGTTGTTGCGATTGAGTTGCAGTTCGAAGGACGGCAACAATCTCATCTGGACTCATCCCGTATTTCCGCGACATAGCATCAATTTCGAGGGTTAAGTCGTACCCTTGAAGTCCGGCCAAACGCTGCAAATCTTGAGCAGAGATGGAACTCATGGGCTGGCGTTATGCTCCCTCAATTTGAGGTTTGAGGATAGGTGTGTTCCATCTTCTCGAATTAGATGCCCCAGTACCGATCGGATTGAGCCTGCTTTTGTCGCAATCCTTTCAGGATGGTCATCGTAACCCAAAGGACTGCAATCCAGCCGAATGGGACCGACAGAGTGTTGATGATGTTCTGAACGTTGAATTCGTATGCATTGCCTTGCAGGATGTCGATAGCAATCTGCAACGAGGTGTTGACAAAGGAGTAAACGACCATACCGAAGATGCTCAAGACAATCAACGATCCCGAGAAACTTCCGCGCTTGAGGCGCAGGAGCATGAATCCAGCGGTTGAGGTCAAGAAAGCAATAACAATCCAAGCAAGGGATGAGTTTGCGACTTGCATCCATAGGATGGACTTCGATTCCGTATCGACAAGATCGTCGAACGTTTGCCATCCTTCTGCGCCAGCAAAGATGGCACTGAAGACTGTAGCCGTCCATAACAGCGAGGAAAACATCGCAGCATCTGCGTTCTCTCGCATCTCCTGAATCACACGGTTGACCGTTGTCTCAATACCTGCTCCCTTCGCAAAGATGAACAATCCAAGCAGGAGCGGAAGGCTACCAATGACGATGCCACCGATTTCATTGGGTAGCATGATGCCGAGTCCAAGGATGGCGAGAACAAGGCCGAGAGGAACCATGAATCGCGCTCGCCACTTTTCATCTTCCAGTGCTTTGACGATGTAGTAGTAGGTTCCTTCGATACCTTTGGATTGCTTGACAATGATTTTCTCGACGTGACCAATACGGACTTGCGATTGGATAATCGGCAGAACGGACTCGTCTTCTGCCCCATCGGTAATGAGCAGCGCTTCATCCGGTTGATAGGCAGAAACGACTTCCTCGAGCTGAGCAGCGATGGCTCGATCGGAGCGAACGCCAACTTTCTCATCGCCTGTAAGAATGGCAACCTCGACCTCGTCTTCATCCGCACCGTTCTCAAGAAGTTGATCGTGTTGGGAAAGAGCGCCAAGAATCGCATTGGTATCGCTTTCTTCAGGATCGGCAATTCCGAGTTTGAGAGCAGCTGTAAGGACTTGACGTCGTCCAACAACAGGGCCGCGAATTGACGTCTTGATTCCGAGGTCATTGTCTCGGTCGACAGTCAATACGAGGATTCGTGCCATGGTGCTCCTTGTGTGGTGGTAGACACTCCTCCACTTCAAACTCTTGCTTCAGGAGTGGGTTCTTCCGGTGTCTCTTTGGGTGCTTCAGCTTGTTGCTGACGGTGCTTTCTTCGCTGCGTTGCTCGGATGTATTTCAGGGGGTGATCGAGCCAAGGCTGGTCGCAGAGACGATCATCGCCAGGAAGAACAGGACAGTTGTGATTGACCTTGAGCTTGCCACAGCCCGAAGGCGTGTAGCCGTGTTGATACACATGCCCAACTTGGTACGTTGTTGTACCTTCATCAAAGTCGGGTGCGCCTCGGAAGAAATCAACACACGCTTCCTGAGGAAGCGCCAAGGTTCCTGCCATTGAAGCAAGGAACAATCTTCCGAAGTGATTGACGTTCACGCCTGCAGCGAGGTCTGCAACCGCTTTGCGCATGCAGGGAGGCCAGTCGTCTTCTTCGGCACCGACCAATGCAATTGCATCGCTTGTTTTCTGAGCGAGGAGGTTACGGACCATGCCAACAGGTTCGGCGAGACGAACAGCGAGGTCAGTTGTCACCTCAGCCATCTTTTCGAGACCTTCACGTTCAACATCGGACTTGATGTGTTCACGCAACAATCGAGCAAGTTTCGCCGTCGAGGAATACTTCTGTTCGTTGTGCAAACGAACCATCCCTGCATCGACATCGCAGTTCGGCAATCGCCAACGGTTTCCAGTGATCCGTGGACAGACTTCGATGAAGTCGGCAAGACCAAGTTTCCATTCCAGCCCATCTTGTGACTGTCGAAGGGATTGGATGTCGGTTGCGACCATGCCGCGTTGATTGGATTGGCCTTGCTGTGACTGTTCAAGAACAGAAATGTAGGTGTGAGCAATGTTGGCAAGATTCTGACTGTCTCGAATCAGTAGGTGTTCGGCACGTGCCGCTTCGGCTTGCGCCCATCGGGCCAACAATCGTTCGTCCTCAGATGCACAGATGACGAGCCGAGCATAGTAGAACGAGAACGCTTCGATCAAACGCCCTTCTTCGGTATGGATGTCACCGCCACTCAATTCAACGCCGTCCTTCGATTGGACGCTGTCGACCAACCGAATACGGGCTCGTTTTCGTGCAGGTTCCATCAGCGAACCATCGAGCAAATCATCCAAGGTGATGTTGTGCTTTGCAGCCATATGTTGAATCCAACCGCTTGCCTGAGGCAAGAATGGATAACGCGCTAGCGTAATCTCATCGGTGATGGATGGTTGACTGGTTGGTCTCGGCACATCCAATGAAAAAACCCGATACCATATGAACCTGACAATGCATATCTTTCTTCAAGGCTGTTGGGTTGGGAGGGCTGTGCTCAATCCTGCTGTTGATGGTCTTCTCTCGTTGCAGGATGAGGTTCGCGATGCGTTTGGATGGTCTGAAGAAGCTGACGTATTGTCCGCTAGCGAAATGTCTCAGCAATTCCTGAAGGATGCTCCGTTTGGGTGTTCAGAATGGGATTCGACAACACGCCATTCGGCATTGTTAAGGCTCAAGCAATCGATTTGTTCCGCAGAACGATTGGTTGTTGTCGGGGCAGGAAGTGAATCGATTTCAGTCAGTGATTATCCAGGTGCATTGTTTGTTGCAGCCGATGGCGCTGTTGGAGCGGTCGATGATTTGACTAAGGTTCTGTGTGTTGTAAGCGATGGTGACGGTGCTGAACACCTCGAGCATGCTGCACAAAATGGCGTTCACATCGTTCTCCACGCACATGGAGACAATCACGATGGTTGGTCGCGTCTCGTTGAAGCATGGGCTCAATTCGACCGCCCTCCTCATCTGACATTAACGCATCAAGCAAATGTCGAACTGGAAGGCATGCACAATCCTGGTGGATTCACTGATGGTGATCGTGCGCTTTGTTTCATTCACGCTTTGGGGCGTTCGCTCGAGGATGTTGAATGCGTTGGCTTTCGGACCGATGTCGTCGGGCAGTGGTCAGGTACAACCAATCCTGAACGAAAAAAGCGCAAATTGGCATGGATGAAAGAGTCGATGCAACGTCTTGGTGTTGAACATCACCTCATAAGGTAAGCAAAGGAAATGATGGTTATGGAGCGGAAGCGAATCTTCAACCTCGCCATGTGGGTTGTTGCTTTGCTCATCATCAACATCATTTGGGCCAATGTTGCCTCAAATGAGGCCTCACAGCAGCTAAACGATCGAGGTTATGAATTCCAAGACGACAGGGAAGTATCGCTACAAGCGGTCTTTGGAAGTGATTCGGAACTCCCTGTAACCATCACATCAGAATTCGTTCATCGAGATGACCCTTCACGACAAGCCAATGTCTCGTGGAGGCTCATCGATGCTTCAGGAAATGTTGTGCTGAATTGGGTCGGTTCAACCAATGAAGCGGTTTCGATCGATGCTGAATTGCCGCCTGGCGAATACACATTGAACACAACCGTTGAAGAGAATGTCATTGCCATTCAATATCTCAACGTGGCTCCATTCGCACCAATTGCAACGATGGGCCACATACTGCTTTCTTTCCTTCTGGTCGCAGTTGCCTTCGGTGAATCCATCGTTCGGACATTCATTACCAACCGCATGGAACAATCCGGTGGGAAAGAGAACAAGCCGAAAGAGTTCAGAAAAACACGCATCGGTATGCCTGAGGTTGAGGCTGTAGGCGAAGCCGATGATTCACCTTGGCGTGACCCAATTACGCTTTGATCAGAGGAAATCGGTCAACGACATCTGTCGTGCACGATCGTTGTTGAACAAGGATTCAACGCTCCCTGCCAACCATTCCATGTTCTGTCGCGTGTAGGTATCGACACCGTATGTATCCATGACGTGTTTGGTAACTTCGATGTATTTTCGAACGGCCCCTTCGGATACGGTAAGGGCGAGCCGGCCGTTGCAGAGACCCCCCTCGCTCCTTGCTACGCCGTGAGCGGACAAACCACGCCCTCCTGCTTTTTGCGGTTGGATGCAATGACCTGCAAGTGGCATTCGTCGGTAGGAATGGCCACATTTGAGACATCGAACTTTCTGCCGGCCATAGGCGTTGAGATTCCCACGAAGGTCGGGTAAGAAGTGCGATCGAATCACAGAGGAAGCCACAGTTCGAGCATCGATGGCTCGCAACCGTTGACAAAGATTCAGCTGGCCATTCATCTTGTCGATCATGGTTGCAAGCGTCTTGTACGCAGACAACTCCGGGCCCTCATCAATTCGGTTGCAATCGTGGGTGAATCCGTAACCGCGTACAGCAGCGACCGAACCCAATCGGCGCTCAACGAAATCCATGGTGTCAGCGATGTCCTTTGGGTGGGGTTGATGCAACGTCGCTTCGTAGAACTGTCGTTCGTAGAACCAAGCAGCATCGACGTTCAGAGCCTCCTTATCGATTTCAGTTGGATTGAGTCGTGTGGTCAGGACGAGTGGAGCATCCATTTGACCACCTCGATTCGCAGGCAAAATCTCACGACTAAAGTTGAGCAATCCATCCATCAAGAGCATAATTGCATCTTCATCCCCATCGCAGTTCCTTCGCTTTGCAGCATGGAAGAGGGGGTGAGCATAACCCCCTGAACAATCGGCCCAGCCGATGATACGAGAAAGAACGCCTCCGGAGGTGTGTGGTGCCAGAGCACAGATGAGTTGTCCGACCAAATCGTCCTTCGATGTTGCATTGTAATATGGTTGTAAGCCGTAAAACTTGACGAGAACTTCATCGACAAATTGAGCGGTTCGAAGGAAATAATCTGCTGCATTCTCTGCAACGATGAAATCCTGAGGGAACAATTCAAGCATCTGATCATCGCTTTCCAACGGCTTTCCTTCCCAGTCATGCGTGTATCCAAGAGCGTGCAAGCGTTTCCAATCAACATCGATTTCTTTCGGCGTAAAGTGAGTAACTGGGACATCGCTCATGTCGAATCGAACGGTACCATCACGGAAAACAGGAAGGTCGTACTTTGCTCGAATGAGGCCCTTTTCAATCGGCTCAGGCGTTTGATTTCGGCTTTTCAGTTCCTTCACACACTTGACCTGTGAAGGTAGGCGGCCCATGCCAATGCGAAGTTGAGCATCTTCGATGATCGACTCAAGCGGAACGCTTTGCATCTCCCCTCGACGTCGACTGTTGCCAGTGGACTCTTTCATGTCGGTCCGTCCACCACATGTTTCACCGACCTTGGGAATTCCAGCATCATCAACCACACGATGATGGCATTGAATGAAGGGAGAATCCTTTCCACATTTGGAACAAATGCGCTTCCCCATTTGGACACGAATGGAACCTTTGCCTGCCGCGTTTGAGATAAGGCGTTGATTCCCACCTTCGAGCGCAATCGGGAACAGCATGTGTGAGCGTGGTGACATCTCTCTGGGCGCAGATTTTTCTGGACGTCCCATTCGACAACCAACACGCTGAGGCGCAGCATGCTCCCAGCGAAGTGATGAAAACTCTCGAATCAGAGGTAGAATTCCATCCACTACGTGGTCGTCGTGGATGCGCAGAGACGTCTTGTACAAGCCGGCATTCTCGGGACCAGGATCTTCAACAGAATCGGCCGCTTTTTGCCCGACTTGGTCGGTCTCTGCAATTCCAAGGCCCTGTTGACGAGCTTCGGTTTCTGCAGCAATTCGAACGGTTGCTCTTTGTTTCTTCAACTCTCCAAGTCGTGTTGACTCGTTTCGTAGGACAGTGTTGCAGTTTCGCAATTCAACGATACGTTGTTCAACCAAGGATTTCAAATCGACATGTTGGTGGAGTCGCCCGTCCTTCACGCTGTACCCCAATCCATGGATCATCGCTTGCCAACCACATGTGGCAACAACATCGTCTCCATCATGATGGTGCGAAACGCCGAGCAGAAGCAAGGCTCCCTTGAGCAAACCATGTTGCATGAAGGTCCATCCTTCAGGGAGTTCGTCGTCGAAAATCGGTTCCTCAGGTTTGACATCGAGCCCAATGGTTTCCATTTCATCGAGTGAAGGGATCGATTCTGGTTGCAACTTGTCCATCGCTGATGCCTTCCAACCTTTCGCAGCGCCCTTGAAACGCATCCAAGAATCTTCCAAGTAAGGGTGGTTGACCTCAACATCGATGTCGGCCGGTGCTTCGATGATGCCACGAGGAAGAGCATCCAGTAAGGCTGGAACCCATTCGATTGGTAAATCGAGGAACCATGGATTATGCGGAGGTGCAAGTGCTGTTCGCCAACGCTCTGCAACGCTTGATGCTTGGTCCCAACTGAGAGTGAGTTTCGAAAGGTATCGGTGCCAACGTCGTCGAACATGGAACTGGGCAAAACCGTCTTCGACGTCGGCCGATCCTGGAATTCCGTCTGGAACTTGACCAAGCCCCTTACAGATTTCTGAAAATGCCTTCACATCCTCTTCTGTCTCAAGCGCATCGATGAGATCACTGGCCCACCAATCGGTCGTATACCCTGCAGGAACCAGATTCTTGTTGTTCTCCATGAATTCCCCATAACCGATGACAATCTCTCCATTGTCCCAAATCGATCGAATGTCACCGTGTATTTTTCTGAGATGTTCGCTCTCATCAATTCGCAAGAATTGGCCTGAGGAAAGGACCACCCAAGGCCCTTCAGAGTCGTTGCTTGGTGTCACGGCACATGCCTTTCCGGGACGCTCAATTTTCATCTGCGTTCCAATGGTGATGAAATCGTCAAGGACCAACATGGAGGCTGGATTAAGTGATGCTGCCGCAAGTCCTGAGGGGCGCCCTCGTCCGTAACGCAAGCGAAAACCACCTGGTTGCTGAGGGCCTCCAAAAATAGGTCGTCCAGCAATGATGTCTTTCATGAATTTGTCAATCGGGGCAACTCTGCGGCTCTTGAAAGCGTCCTTGTCAGAGCCGCCTTTGTCCTCTTTTCCTTTGGACGCAAATTTCGAAATGAAATCCCATCCAGGAACCTTGAGCCGTTCGGTATGTTTCTGGATTTTGGGTGCCTTCAAACACATACCTTCTCCGATAACGAGAAGCACACCACCGCGAATACGTGCTTCGTCGATGTTTCGAACACGACCATACCCCGCGCATTCGATGGATTCGGTCGATTCGCCGTTAATCATGACGGGACATGCTCGTACGATTTCGTCGATTTCAGCAGGTGAAGGACGGTACTGCAGATTCCCACGATACAAACCGAATTCTTCCTTGACACGTTCGACTTCACCATCGCTTGGAATGTAGGGTCCAACGTTCAATTCACGGCGAATCATGTCAGCAATCAGAACCGCAAGAGCCTGTGCTGTACCTCCCGCAGCACGAATCGGTCCGGCGAAATGGACAGAGACAAATGGGGAACCATCGACATTGTTCAACAACCGAACTTCACTGATTCCTTCCAGAGGAGCAACGAGTACAGCCTCGGTCAAGATGGCAAGCCCGACGCGCAAGCCAACATCGATCGATTTGACCATGTCGTATCCCTTTTCTCTGAATCCCTTGGCAACACGTTGAGCCATCATGATCGAGGTCGTTTCACGGTCATGTTCTGCGAGGAGGGCTCGAATATCGTCTGCAACAGGATAGGAATCCAAGTGTTCAATCAACAACTTCTCAGTACGACCAGCGAGATCGTTTGCGCGTGGAATCTCAACGAACGGTTTCGGATCGAGACCAAGTTGACGAGCTTCTTCAGCGACCCTATATGCATGATCGGCATGGTCATCGAGAATCTGTTGGTATCGCTCCATTTCTTTCTCAAGTCTTGGAACATCGACACCAATCAAAGGATTGAGTTGACTGGTCGATGCTTCGTTTGACATGAACTTCGACCCCTGTTTCTGTGTTGTTGTCGAGACTTTATGATGCAATCGGCTGACCCGTATCCTCCTTGCCAGCCCAACATTCATGCGTTGGGTGCAACAGCGTTGATGCATGAGCGTTCATGCATCGTTGAAATCGTTACCAGAGTGGAATCGATTGGTCGAACTCGTCCGAGAGCTTGCGTTCCTCGACGGAGGTTCCGATGATGCGTTCACGCTTGCTTCGGGCCGCCAGTCGCGTTGGTTCTTCGACATGAAGCCCGTGATGATGCATACCGAATCTTCGAAACTGCTTGCTCACCTCTTCAATCATCGATTGGACGATCTCAATCCTGATTTTGTCGGTGGACTCGAACTCGGGGCTGTCCCACTCACAGCGATTGTTATCACGGGTGCCGAGTCGGATCATCGAAAAGGGTTCATGGTTCGCAAATCGCCGAAAGGACGAGGCGGGCGCAAGACCAATAATCCACCCGGAATCGAGGGAGCATCCATTGCAGGTGGCGGCAGTATCGTCATTCTCGAGGATGTCACTACGACCGGGGGCTCATCCATCCAAGCCGTTGAACGCATCCGTGAGGCCACATCCTGCGATGTCATTGCAGTCATCAGCATCCTCGACCGAGAGGAAGGGGGTGTTGAGGCCTTTGCACAAGCAGGAATTCCGTTCGAAAGCATCCTTACACGTTCCGATATCGCTCAGTAGGTGACTGAATTGGACGTTCTGGTGCCATCTGAACAGACCGAAACGGGTCAATCGGTTCCAGATGCATCGTTCAACGATCTTTCGTTCTTTCATGCGAGCGAAGGAAAGCCCCTCGCTACACCTTGGCAAGTTGCCATGACACGAGCGGATTATTTGGCACAATTCGACCTGCCGAAGGGCATGTTGCTCGACTGCGCCTGCGGTTCGGGCATCCAACTAGCAGCCTATGCTTCTCGGCTCAAGCAACCCGCTCTCGGCATTGAATTGGACCGTGCTCGTGCAGTTGCGAGTTGTCTGAATCTCAACACCGTTGCTCGTCATTACGCTTCATTTGATCAAGGATGGCACCGTCGTTCGCTCGTCGTATCAGGCGATGGAACTGCGAGCGATGCAATCGCTTCGGCTGTTGGGCTCGAATCCAACAGTGTTGCAGTGTTAATGCTCGACCCTGCACGTCCTCGTAACTCTCGCACGCACGACCTCGACGAGATGCAACCGAACCTTCCGAGTGTGTTCGAAGCATGGAAACCGTATCTCGCCTCATCAAGTCGTGGCCCTTGCATCGTTCTCGACCTCTCTCCACGATTAACGCAAGAACTTCGAGATGGCGTCGAATCCATCGTTGATTCATTCTGGCCTGGTATTGAACGAACGTGGACGTGGATGTCTCGTGGAGGGGGGCGTGTCGACCGTCTCGAACTTTGGCTTGGAGGCGTTGCAACACCCAACATCAGCAAGCGTTTTGTTCGCCTTTCTCGCACGTTTGGCGGCGAAGATACCGTCATCGAACAAGAGGAATCCATTCTCGTAGAACGCGTCGGTCTGCAAACAGCTCGTCGAAACGAATGGGTCACAATTCTTGATGCAGCTCTGGTCGAGAGTGGACTTGTTGATGCGTGGTTGAGCGAGCAACTGAGTACTGCTTCCGATGTTCGTTGGGCAGATGCATCACCTCGCCGCCCCCGCATTCATCACAATGGGCCTCTGAAAGACGATGTTCACCCGTTTGTTGTTGCCTCAGGCCGGGTTGTCGAACTCCTTGATGTCCCTTTGGACGAGGCCAACATTGACTCGATTGTTGCAACTGCCCTCGACAACGACATTTCGGCGTTGACGATTCGATGTGGTCTTGATGCAGCGCTTCAACCTCGATTGCAAGGAAGCATCGATCGACAACTGCGCAATCGACAAGGTCGCAGGCGGGCGTTTTTGACACGACATACAACCTCAAATCATCTTCTTCTTTGTGTCCAATATCCTCAGAATTCTGATGCATGAAATCGGACCCCTGCATCGCGGTCTTGATATAGGGGAGGTTGGTCGGAAACTTGCTCGACATCATGTCGCAACGTTAGGTGGACAACAATGGCAAAAGGAAAAGAAGAGGAACTCGGCGACGATTTTTCATACATTCTCCGAATGGCTGATACGGATATGGACGGTCTTAAGCCGCTCTCATCTGCATTGACCTCGGTTAAGGGAATCGGCGTACGCAGCGCTATCCAAATCTGCAAGTCCACTGGATTCGATCCTGCTCGAATGGCTGGCCACCTCAGCCCAGAGCAGCAAGAAACACTCCGACTTGCAATCGAGGATTACGTCAACAACGTTCCATACTGGATGGTCAACCGTGCAGCCGATGTTGAAACCGGCAACGACATCCACTTGACCGGACAAGAGGTCAAACTCACACTCGAAGAAGACATCAACCGT
>JAAZUV010000037.1 GCA_018623995.1 Methanobacteriota archaeon | reverse complement strand
CGTGTCATCACTGCAGCATCCCTGTTTGATGGCCATGATGCGGCCATCAACGTCATGCGAAGACTCATCCAATCCTCAGGTGCAGAAGTCATCCACTTGGGACACGATCGGTCTGCAAAAGATGTGGTTGATTGCGCCATTCAGGAAGATGCGCACGCCGTTGCCCTAACATCGTATCAAGGCGGTCACGTTGAGTATTTCACATACATTCGACAACTGTTGGATGAAGCTGGTTGCGAGCATGTACGCATCTTTGGTGGAGGAGGTGGAACCATCACGCCTCCAGAAATTCGTGAGCTTCACCAAGCAGGTATCTCCAAGATTTACTCGCCTGATGACGGACGAACCATGGGTCTCTTCGGCATGATTCACCATTTGATGGGCATCGCACAAGAAGTCGACTTGACATCAGATGCTCGAATGAAGAGCCTCGATGGCCCAGTCACGCCTGAAGACATGGCCAAGGTTGGACTTCTTCTCACGCTCTCCGAATCCGCCGATGAAGCGACCTTCAAACAGACGCTCGAAGCTTGCCGTTCCTCATCCAGCGATGTCCCTGTCATTGGATTTACAGGCACAGGTGGTGCAGGAAAGTCAAGCCTGCTCGATGAACTGATGCTCCGCATTCAGCGAGACAATCCAGGAAAGAAAGTCTGCTTGCTCTGTGTTGACCCAACTCGTAAGCGAACCGGAGGCGCACTTCTCGGTGACCGTATTCGGATGAATTCCCTTTCCAACAACGACCTCTACATGCGCAGTCTTGCAAGCAGAGGAAGCGGCTCAGAAATCAGTGCCAACCTCGATCGTGCCATCGAAGTTGCAAAGGCCGTTGGCTTCGACCTCATCTTCTGTGAAACAAGTGGAATCGGTCAAGGAAGCGATGCAATCACATCCGTTGCAGATCATTCACTCTACGTGATGACAGCAGAATTCGGTGCGCACACGCAACTCGAAAAGATCGAAATGCTCGATGTTGCAGACCTAGTGGTTCTCAACAAGTACGAGAAGCGTGGAAGCGAAGATGCACTTCGAGCCATTCGAAAGCAGGTCCGTCGTAACAGGAATCTGTTCGATGTTGCCGATGAGGAACTGCCTGTTGTTGCCACCATTGCGAGTCAATTCGCAGACCCTGGTGTCGACGCATTGTGGCAGAAACTCTCAGCGATGGTCGGCTTTGAAGCTCGTCCGCCAATGGAAATCGTTGGTGAACGCAAAGGTGTAATACCACCAGAACGAGTTCACTACCTCTCCGATATTGCTGCAACCATTCGAACCTATCACGAAGAAAATACTGCCATTGCTCAGAAGCTCCGTCTTTGCCAACACCTTGAATCTGCGAAGGAACACGTTCCATCCATCGCAAAGGATGTGGACGACCAAATTTCAGAACTTCTTGAAGAGATTGAAACGGCTCGTGAAGATCTCGCAAACTATCGCACACTTGCTGATGAGTATCGAAGTGGAGAATACACCTACCACGTTCGAGGAAAACCATTCTCGGTCCAAACAACGACCGAATCGCTTGCTCATTCAAACATTCCACGTGTTGCATTGCCAACGTTTGCTGATGATGGCGAACTGTTTGAGTGGCTCAGCAAAGAAAACGCTCCAGGTCATTTCCCATACACTGCCGGCGTATTCCCGTTCAAGCGAACCGACGAGCTGAGCGCTCGAATGTTTGCTGGTGAAGGTGAACCTGAGCGTACCAATCGACGATTCCACTATCTCAGTCAAGGACAAGACTACGTTCGATTGTCCACAGCATTCGACTCTGTTACGCTGTACGGTCGTGACCCTGCATTACGCCCAGACATTTGGGGCAAGGTCGGAAACTCGGGTGTCAGCATTGCAACATGCGATGATGCCAAGCGTCTCTACTCAGGATTCGATCTCTGCGATTCAAACACATCGGTTTCGATGACCATCAACGGACCTGCTCCAATCCTGCTCGCATTCTTCCTCAATGCAGCCATTGACCAACAAGTCGAGAAGCATCTCGAAGAACAAGGCAAATCGATCGAACCACTCGATGTTGCCTATCGTGGAGAACTTCCAGAAGGACATAATGGATTCGGCCTAGGAACGGTCGGACGACGTGGTGACGAACTCGTTGATGCAGAAACCTATGCTGAAATCAAAGCACGAACGCTCTCAACCGTCCGTGGAACCGTTCAGGCAGACATCCTCAAGGAAGATCAAGCACAGAACACCTGTATCTTCTCAACACCGTTTGCGCTCAAACTCATGGGCGATGTTCAGCAATACTACATTGACCACAACGTACGCAATCACTACTCTGTTTCCATTAGTGGCTATCACATTGCAGAAGCAGGAGCAAATCCAATCACACAATTGGCTCTTACACTCGCAAACGGCTTTACTTATGTCGAATATTATCGAAGTCGCGGAATGGACATCGACAAATTCGCACCAAATCTTTCGTTCTTCTTCAGCAATGGATTAGATCCAGAATACACCGTCATAGGCCGAGTTGCCCGACGTATCTGGGCTGTTGCCATGCGTGACTTGTACGGAGCGAATGAACGCTCTCAGAAACTGAAGTATCACATCCAGACATCAGGTCGTTCACTCCACGCTCAAGAGATTGACTTCAACGATATTCGTACAACATTGCAAGCACTTCTCGCTATTCAGGACAATGCCAATTCATTGCACACCAACGCTTACGACGAGGCTATCACAACACCAACCGAAGAATCCGTACGACGTGCATTGGCCATCCAACTCATTGTCAACAAAGAATCCGGTTGGACCAAGACCGAAAATCCACTTCAGGGTGCGTTCATCGTTGATGAGCTCACAGACCTCGTTGAAGCGGCTGTTCTAGAAGAATTCAAAGCCATCTCACGACGTGGTGGTGTTCTCGGTGCAATGGAGACCATGTACCAGCGTGGAAAGATTCAGGATGAATCGATGTATTACGAGCATCTCAAACACGATGGAACACTTCCAATCATCGGCGTCAACACCTTCCAGAATCCAAATGCACAAGTCTTCGATGAATCAAGTGCGGATGATTTCGAGATGGAATTGGCTCGAGCCACCCCTGAGGAAAAGCAAGCATGTCTTGAGCGAACCGAAGATCGTCAAACCAAGGAAAGCGATGCGACAACAGCCGCTCTCGCTCAACTGCAAGAAGTTGCACGAACAGGTGGAAACGTCTTCGAAGAACTCATGGAGACCGTCAAGGTTGCAAGTCTTGGACAAATCACAGATGCATTGTTCCGAGTTGGTGGGCAATACCGAAGAAATATGTGAGCATTTCAACTTCTACTCAATAGTTTTGATATTTTTTTGAACACTACACTTTCCAGTACGTGGAAAGAATACCAGTTGAAAAATCGGAAAAGGTCAGAAAATCGACACTTTTTACCCTCAAATGAAGCGAAGACAATATATCCTCATGGCTCAGTGGCGACCGAAGAGGAACATCCTCTCTGGTGAAATTCCATGAGTTGCAAGTTGGACCTTCCACTGGGACCATCCTTCCGAGATGCACACATCGAAGCCGACCTTCAGGGTCGATTGGACGATGGCAGAAAAGTGTGGGCGATTGGAGACATCCATGGCCACCTCGGTACGTTTCGCGCACTGATTCATCGCTTGAAGCTCAATGTAGAGGACCGTGTTGTTTGCCTTGGTGATATGATTGATCGAGGACCGGATTCTGCAGGATTGGTTGATTACATTCGTTCTCATCCTCAAATCATCTGTTTGAAAGGGAATCATGAGTTGATGGCGATCACATCGCTTCAAGAAGACGGTCGCGTCGAGTTATGGCAACCATGGCTTGAGCGTGGTGGCCGCTCAACATGGGGCTCCTACATCGTCCGATCAAGCGGAGATTTGTATGAAGCAAAGAAACAATTTGCGAGTGATTTGATGTGGATGGACAACCTTCCAAACCACATTGTTCTCGATGATATACGGCTTGTTCACGCAGGTTACGATCCAAGAATGCCATTGGATATGCAAGGAGACAAAGAACTTCTTTGGATTCGAAAACGATTCTACGCCCACGAATACGCTGTTGATCCAAATCGTACTGTGGTCTTCGGACATTCAACAACCACCAAGGTAGGACCAAGTCCGGGTTCTGTTGCTCAAAGCGACATTCGACTGAACGATGGGCGTCCCGCTTGGATTGCAATGGATATAGGAGCGTACAACCACGTTTCACCCGGACTTGCCGCCATCGATATCAAAACATTCCAAGTTGTCAAACAAGCAACACTTCGCTCCGAGCGATGGTTCGACGTCCCCGATTGTCGTGAAGCGAAAATAGGGGCTCACTTTGGACTCGATATCCTCCGGTCTTCGCATCGAAAAGAAGCTGTGTCTGCCCTTCGAGCGAAACGTAAACTCAAGATGGCTGGCGTCGTTTTACAGGAGGATTTGGATGACTACGATGTTGAATCCATGCCACGCCACGTGATGTTTGCGTCGAGTGAAGTCAAGGATTCCAACAACAGAGTATGGCATGGACCGGGCACTGATCCTTCAGAACAGCACTTACGTCTCCCTGGCCCAACTGGATTCAGAATCTATCGGAGGGATTCGACGCCCACCAGCATGGACATGCATGCATCACAAAAACCGAAACGAATACGAGGGCGATTTCCTTAATCCGGTAAAAATATCGATTGTTTAGACGAGGAAAAGAAACATTCATAACCGTTCATGCAGTTTTCTGTTCATGGCGAACAAAGAGCAACACGCTCAGTCAAACGAGGCTTTCCTCCGTGCTGTCCTCAAAACAGTCCACAGTCGGAAGTACACAACGATCTACAAAGAAGCAACAGCGAAGGCCAATGCAGAACTCGATCCTTGGAAAGGTGGCTACACCTTCTTCTTGCTATGAAAGCACTCAAGAAGTTTGATTCCGCCCAGTGGCCATGGACCTTGCTTGGGAAGCCATTCTCGCTGCAAGCACAGTGTTCTTTCTCGGTGCCATTTCACCGGGACCGAGCCTCCTGATGGTCATTCGTAACACCATCGTAGGAGGCCGTCGTCGCGGTGTTCTTTGCGCTGTTGGCCACGGTATCGGCTTTGGCCTCTATGCAGGTGTTGCCATCTTCGGCTTGATTGTCCTGCTTGAGGAAGCACCGGGCGTGTTCCTTGGACTGCAATGGATTGGCATTGTTCTTTTGATCTATTACGGCTGGTTGATGTGGGCACACAGTAGCGACGAAAGCCACGAAGATATGGAGGGCGAGGCGAGAGGATTTCTCGAAGGATTCTCGATTGCCTTCTTCAATCCAAAAATTGCGTTGTTCCTAGTTGCAGTACTTGCCCAAGTTCTAGAATCCGGAATGAGCCTTGAAACGAAACTTGTCATTGGGTTCATCGGCATGGCCATCGATATGGCTTGGTATGTCTTGGTTGCTGTGTTCTTGACTGGAACGCCCTTGCTCGACTGGTTACGTGCAAATGGTACGGTCGTGAATCGGTTAACAGCTGCCGTTCTCTGGGGCTTTGCAGCAACGGTCATGCTTGGAGTCATCGCGAGTTAGCGTTGACATCTTGGACAAAGGAAGGTTGAACGTCCAGACTGGGTGATTCGCTCAATCGTTCCACCACAGTTTGCCTGCAAGCATGGCTGATCTTCTCGATCGTAGGCTTGGAAGTGATGTCCAAAGTAGCCAAGTGTTCCATTTACATCTGCAAAATCGTTCAAGGAGCTACCACCAACTTCAACCGCTTGCTCAAGAACTTGAACGACGTTTTCATGCAATCGTTGCAATTTTTTAGTCGGTTTTCCATCTTTTCGAACCAAGGTCTTGCTTTGTCGCTGGGGGTGAATTCCACTCCGATGCAATGCTTCGCATGCATAGATGTTACCAACTCCAACAACAACGCGTTGATCAAGCAATGCGACTTTGATGTTCGTTGTTTTGTTCTGTAATTTTTTGGCAAGTTGCTTCGCACTCCAATCACCAAAGGGCTCAGGCCCTAATGATTCAAGCAGAGGATGAATTTGTTCTTCACCAACTTCGATCAAATCCATGATTCCGAATCGGCGAGGATCGGTATACACAGCAACGCTTCCATCATCGAAACGGAACTCAACATGGTCGTGACGGCCTTCGAATCCTGTGGCCGAACCAAATCTCGACACTTCATTCTTGGTTGTTTCAAATTGCTTCACCTTCTCTGAATCGAAGAGTGTGTATCGCCCCGACATCCCAAGATGCGAGAGAATGATTCGTCCGTCATCGAGATTCAAAAGAAGATACTTCGCTCGACGACGGATGGAATCGACGCTTCGACCAGTGATGCGTGATGCGAATTCATCAGGAAAAGGAAATCGAAGGTTGTCTCGTCGAAGGATGACTTCAGTAATCCTTCGTCCAAGCATGGCTTGCTCAAGTCCTCTTCGCACGGTTTCAACTTCGGGAAGCTCTGGCAGTCGCTCACCTCCTTCGAACGACGAAGAGTGCGTGCTGGTCTTCAAATCCTGTCAAATTGATGTGTTCAAGGAGTTCTACTTCGCTTGAGAGTTGAGCGATAGCAGCAGCAAAGATGTCCTCGTCTCCACCTTCATTGTGACGTTCACTCGCTGCCTTAAGCGATAACAAACCAATTCCGTCCATGCTCAAGAATCGACGAACTGCTGAAAGAAAAATCTCAACTTGACCTGCTTGTGCAACGTCTTGAAACAACCAATCGACACGTGATGGAATCAGGACGCCCCACGCATCAAACTTCCTTGCATCGCCTAACACTGGTACCAATCCTGGTCGATGTTCGGCGAGGTAGGTTAGATCTCGAAGACAACGTGGAGCAAGGTCAACGGCCACGAGTCGCCCGCCAAACCGATTCTTTGCTCCGCAGAGATGATCGTGAAGATGAGAAATTGTCGTACCGTGTCCTGCACCGAGATACAAAACTGTCGAGCCAGCATTTGGCAGCAGCAACGTTGGATCGTTCCTCGTTCGAAGAAGTCCTGCCCCAAGCTTCGAACGGTTTGGGTCCCAACGTCTGTGTTCAACACCTCGGAATTTTCGCAGCGATTCGCCTCGAACTGCTACGCCAGGATTGGCATTGACGGTCCAAACATTTCGTCCTTCCAACAACACAGTTTCGGACACTGGTCGAATGCGTCGATGCTTGGCCAAACGACCACCTCAACGCCTTGGAGGCTTGGAAAATTCTTTTCTTATCGCCTCAACCTTAGCTTCCACTTCATCAACATCATCCTGACTCATGGGCGTTCCTTCAAACGCATCGATTCGAGCAGCAATGCTGATTTTTGAGGCCAGCATTCTAGCAATCTTCCCTCGCACCCAACGTGGAGAGCGTGAAATCCATGGATGCATGAAGATATGACCATGCTTTGGGGGATCGGTACCACTGCGCAAATGACTGAAAAACGCCTTTTCCGCCCCTAAGACCTGAACAGTTCCTGATGGAAGTCGAGCAAGACGTGAACGGCCGTGCGCTTCGACGCACAAGCGTGCTGCAAGGAGTGGGCCAACGAGTGCTGACGTCGATGGGAGATGGGCTTGTGCAGCGACACGAATCGCATGTTCCAACCGATCGAGCTGTCGTCCCTGATTGGAAACCATAGTGGCCCAATCGTTTAGCGACTTCCATTCCGAATCCGAAGGTTGTTCGTAGGCATCATCGACATCCAACATCGAGGCAAAGGCAGACAGTGAATCAACACCACTGAGTTGTCCGGCCACTTGTGTACGATTTCGCTCGAAACGTGCAGACGGGAGGAAGAGTCCAACCCATTCAACGAGTCGGGCTTCCATGGTGAGATGCAATGTTCGGAGCTCTTCGCTGGCTCTTAGAAGGTGCTCCAATCGACGATCGGGGTCTGCTGCAGAAACTGCGACTCCTTCCTTTGCAAGCAAAAGAGCCGCTTCATCCGCAACTTGCAATTGACTTGAGGTTGGTTGAGGAATCTCAAATTCAGGCAACTCATCGGATCCATGCGCAGTTGGTTTGGCATCAGGGAAGCGCTCTTTCAGCACAACAGCCTCTGGAGGCAAATGGCCTTCAGCAATCATTTGGAGACGCTCTTTAGCACCATGAACTGAGAATCGGGCTTCGTTGATTTCGACGTCGAGGATGTCTCCCTCATCGTTGACAACGGCTGCAGATTGCCACGAATACCACAGCCACATGAGTCTCCCAATCCACCATTGGAATTGAATGTTGTCACTTCAATAACGGCATTGAATTTATTCCGTAGCAAAAATAAAACCTTACTGCAAGCACAACCACCATGATTAAAAGGAACATGTCGATGGTCTGCCATGTTTTGCCCTGAATGTGGGACCCTGTCTTTTCCTAGTCCTTCTGGAGACATTACCTGTACCAACTACAAATGCGGCTACACTGGTCCTGCCAATGTCAAGATGAAGATGGATGGGAAGGAAATCGACCTCTCCAAAACAAAAACGACCACCAAGGCAGAAAAGCGTGAATATGAAATCATCAAAGATTCAGATCAGCGTAAAGGTGTCCTCTCGACAGAATCGTACATGTGCCCCAAGTGCGATTGTACAGAAGTGTACTTCTATCTCGAACAAACACGCTCATCCGATGAACCAGAAACTCGAATGTTGACTTGCAAGGACTGCGGTCACGGTTGGAGAGAATACTGATCAGTAATCGCTCTCAACACGTGGAGCGAGGAAGTAGTCGACTTCAGCGGCTCCATTTTCGAATGTGAAATTCATGGCAAGTGGGAAGTTTTCTCCAAACTGAATCGTTACATTGTCGCCAGCACCAAATCGGCGAGAGAGTGGTTCAAGGTACGTCAAGCTGTATTGACTTCGTGCAGCACCATCACAAACAAGTTCGTCCATTTCGTCCTTGTCAAACGAGATGTTGACAGAATCTGTGTTGTTGCGTACGTGTACTTTGAACGAGGATTCGTCGATGCTAAAGTTCACGAGGTCGCCGACTTGCTTTGCAGCCTTGAGTGCCTGTCCAAGTTCTGCACCGTTCATCACGACCTTGCACGGTAGGTCCAACTTCGGTAAGGAAGGAGGTGATGCCATTGTGGCGTTGTCAAGTGGACGGAGGTTGCGAACAATCTTGCCGAGACTCATGGTGAAATCGCCCCCATCTTGATGGGAAATTTCAATCAAATCTCCTGAACCACCAAGCGTGGTTACTTCCCGAATCTTCTTCATCTCAAGACCAATTTTCTTCGCATCCAGTTCCCAACCATCAAACGCTGCTGCATCGACCGTGAGTTTGATCATGGCAACATGTGACGAGTCAACGACTCGTACGGTCAATCCATCTTCATCAAAGTCAAATCTTGCATCCTCAACAACAATCATGAGTGTATCGAGAATCTTGCTAATCAGTTCTTGGCGAGCTGTGACGTTCAACATATGAGGCACCCCTGCAATTAACCTCTCATTTCGACGGCTTATGAACTTACTATTCGGCACATGCCCATTTCGCGCGTTGAAAGACCTTTCATTCGCCGACGTCTTCAAGAACCCTCGGCACAAGTAATCGACATGACTGAAGCGCTGGATATTGTCATCATCATCATTGCGAGTGGATTAGGCATTGGCCTTGGTTGGCTACTTGCAAAGATGAAATTTTCAACGGAATTGCTACGTGCTGAAGTTGAAGCACAAGCAGCACAAGGAAACAAGGCGACCCTCGTCGCAGAAATGGAAAGTGTGGCAACCGCTGTAGCACGTCAGAATTCAGAGGACTTCCTTCGCTTGGCAGAGGAACGTCTGGGCAAGGTTCAATCCGAGGCCAACAAGGATTATGATGCACGCAAGAAGGAAGTCGAACTTCTTGTTTCTCCGATTAAGGAACACCTCGAAAAGTTGGAAAAAGCAACCAACGACATGGAAAAGAATCGAGAAGGTGCGTACCAGGGAATCAAACGAATGGTCGAAGGGTTGCAAGAACAAACAACGAATCTTCGTGACACCAACGTGAAGCTCTCAACTGCCCTTCGAGGGTCGATCAAAGCAAGAGGAAATTGGGGTCAAGTAGCACTCAAGAACATCGCAGAAGCAGCAGGTATGCTCGAGCATTGTGATTTCGACGTTGAGGTGACACTCAAGTCAGGAGCAGGGGGTGCTCGGGTGGACCTCCTGGCTAAAATACCGAATGGAGGCCATGTACCTGTTGATTCCAAGGTTCCACTGGCTGCCTATTGGGATGGGTTGGAAATGGATGATGGTGAAGCTCGTGCCCTCAAAATGAAAGAGCATGCCAACGATGTCAAGAAACACGTCAACGACCTCGCTGCCCGCGATTATCCTCGGCTACTGGAAGGAACCGATTTCACGGTTATGTTCATTCCTGCCGAACCGATTCTCTCTACGGCCTTTGAATACGAACCATCCTTGCAGGAGTATGCATTCAGCAAGCACGTCCTCATTGTCACGCCAGTCACACTCCTCGCTTTGTTGCGGACTGTAGGCCTCTACTGGCATCAGCAATCCATGGCTGAAAATGCACGAGAAATTCACGGACAAGCCAAGGAATTCTACGAGCGAGCAACGAAATTCAGCCACGATCTTGCAAAACTGGGACGAAACCTGAACACCGTCGTTGGCGCTTACAACGACGCAGTCGCAACATATGATTCCCGCATCATTCCTTCAGGCAGAAAGCTTGAGGCACTCAAGGTCACGGAGGGGATGCAAAAGACGATGGCGGAACTTCCAGAAGTCGGTTCAAGTGTACGTGACATCAAGCATCTCAAGCGAGATGACGATGATGAGTGAAGCATCTTTTTCATATGTGAGTTCCAACACGCAAGGCCATGGTGGAGCCTGTACTCAAAGAGGATGGAACGCCGTACAAGGTTGCAATTTTGATTCCAACCATTAACAATGCTGACGAACT
>JAAZUV010000171.1 GCA_018623995.1 Methanobacteriota archaeon | reverse complement strand
CCAGTCAGCAAACCGTCGATGTCATTATTTCCAACGATGGTTCTCTGCAATCCTCGTGTTCTCCATTCTCGGAAGCCTTTGGGGACTACTTGCTTCCAGAGGGTGAATTGGAACTGCATCATTCGTTCAAGACGACCAAACTGACACGTGGGTCGAAAGTTCTCGATCTTGGAAAGGACTACAACATTCGTCCACGGGCCAATCTTCTTGCTCTTGATGAAGACGTTCAGGAAGACTGGGGAGGTCAAGACAAGCTCCATCCACCCGATGCTTCCAGTATGCGGGAACACACGCTTGAGAAAGCCATGCAATGTTTCGATTACATCGGCGGTTCAGCCAGTGGTGCGAAAGCCGCACTTGATGATGGAGGCTACATTTGGCGTGGACTCGATCAACGAACGGGTGCTAGCACACAATGGAACGTGTCTTGGGTGGCACTTGACGATACTTCCGGATGGGTTCTGTTTGAATTGACTGGAGAGCCAACAAGCGACAATTGTACCTATCTCGACAAAGGATCGTTCGAAGAATTGGCTTCACACAACCGTGAATCGATTCCAGCCGTAGCCAACATTTCAACCTTGGAAGAACGCTTGTCGGATACGCAGCGATACCCACAACTGACAGGTTCCGAAGCCATCTTCGATTCGACTGGTGCCTATCACGCCGATGCACGCGTTGGCTTCCTTGTCGCCGTTCCTGGTGATGGTGCCAACGACTTGCTTGGTCAATTGACCAGTACCACCGTTGGAGCAACGACGCTCGACCTCTCTCGAACATGGGAAGAAGGCATTTGGGAACACACCTTTGCAGTGGCTGTCGATGCAACGGATGGACGCGTGGTCGGTTGGACCAAACTCTCTCAGGTTGCGTGATTCCATGGACGAAGATGAGATGGCTCGTGGGCTGGATCATCTGATGGAACAGAACGAAACGGACCTACCCTTCCTCGCCTCCTACGGCGCCGATATGGATGGGATGGGCATCGATGTCGATGCCCTATTTTCTGGTGTTGAAGCCTTCCTTTCCTCAAGGAGAGTCAAGTTCGAGATAGTAGAGGATGCCATCACACATCCCTCCATGACCATCTCCAAACACGAGGATGGCCTTCTCATCGAAATCGAACACGAGCATCTTCCATTGGTCCACAGTGATTTGGACCGTGTTGGTTTCTTCCAAGGTATGCTTCATGCAGACAAATCAAAACTGTCCGTCATCCTTCAGATGTGGGGCGGTGAACACCGTCGATTCCTCGAACGACTTGTCGAACATTGTGCTTAGTTACGTCGTGCAACGGCGATGGCCAATCCGACAGCTGCAAGGGCTGGAATCAATGTGAAGCCTGGTGAATCCTCACTCTCTCCACCACATCCATCGCCTTCAGCATCTGGACCGTAGTAGCTGCCATCATCGTAGTAGCAACTCGACCAAACGGTGTACCATGAGCCGTATGGGAAGTAATCCTTGGTGTCGTCTTCGTACATGGCCTTGACTCGCCAGTTAACGTACGAGTGGTCGTTTGGAGGCGTCAACGAGGTGGTGTGTGTTGCACCATCAATGGTCAATTCTTGAACCACTGGAGGGTCACAAACACCATCGTTGAGACAGATCTGAGAGGAGATCTCGAAGGTTGTGTTGTTGCTCATGTGGGCTTCATCCATGACGACAACGAGCGTCCATGTTTCACCAGAAACGGATGGTGACGTTACGGTATAGGATTCAAACGGTGTGTCTTCGGATTCAGGACCGTTGTCTTGACCGGCTGTTTTCGCAGCATAGGACGTGGTTGAAACAGCGAGAAGAGCGATGAGTGTCAGTGCAATGACGGTTCGCATGGATAAAATATGGGTCGACTCATCTATTTGAGTTATGCTTCCATGTCCCACAATTCATCGCCAACCCAATGGATGGTTTTGATGCCCTTGCCTTTGGTCGCTTCCACCATCTCGCTTCCAGTCATGGTGGCCCATCCAAGGGCGAGTGGTCGACCGTGTTCCTTGTCACGAATCCAGACAAGATCACCCACTTCGATGTCCTCATCTGCACCGTGAACACCAGCGACCATACAATCAGCACCGTTCATCAAGAACGGGATGGCACCGTGATCGACAGCGACCCAGCGCTTCGAATCCGGATGCTCCAAGAAGCCACGAAGCGTCAAAAACGCCCAACGACGACCATCATCATCGTTGACTTCAATCGTCTTGGCCACCTTGTCAACAAACACCAGTTGCCATGGACCATAGTTGGCCATTTCCAAGAATGCACCATCAACGGCCAAGTCAATGTTGAGTCCTTCTTCGAGTTCCTTCAACAACGGAGCGATGTGCTTTCGTCGCACAGGTCGCCGTTTCTTGACTTGGAATTCTTTCGCCATACCCCGTCCAAACGTCGACCATGTTTCACCCTTCGGTTCAAGAACTGGCATCCAATGGGCAATTCATGGCCGTATGGTGCACGATTCGAACCTTTGCAGCCCATGCTAAGGAACTTGGAAATGAGCAACCGCCCGAACCCATTTTCTTCGTTAAACCGGACGGCTGCAAGACGGAATCGGATATCCTTCATGTCTCCAAACATCCGGGCGAAGTCCACTTGGAAACCGAATGCGTCGTTCGATTGACGCAACACGGTGACATCGATGCGGTCGCTATTGGTCTTGATCTGACCGATCGAGCAGCCCAATCTCTGCTTCGAGCCGATGGCTTACCTTGGGCCAAAGGCAAGACGTTTCGACAAGCCGCCGTCCTCGGAACCTTCTATCCGTGGCGCCACGGTCTCAAAGCATTGACGAACGAAGCCACCGCACTCCGCATCGAATGCGATGTCAACGGTGAACGATGGCAAGAAGCATCGCTCTCTGAGATGAGCATCACGCCTGCTGACCAAGTTGCTTCCTTGATGGCGTGGGCACCCGTTTCCAACGGCGATTTGCTCTACACGGGAACGCCTCAAGGGGTTGCTCAATTGCAGCCTGGTGATGTGATTGAAGCACGTCTTATTGCCCACGATGGTGAGCTTCTTTCGACATATTCAGGTCGTTGCTCCTAGGGGTTGCCTTGATATACGCCCTGCAAGTCGGTGGCGATGCAAGGAGAGAGACACATGGCACAATGGCATGGAATTTCCAAGAAAAAAGCAAGTGGCGGACGACGTGTACAAGCACGAGGAAAGCGCTCGACTGAAATCTCAACCGAGAAGCAATTCGCTCTCGTCGGTGAGGCTCGACGCAAGATCTACCGCAAGGCTGGCGGCAACACCATGGTTCGTGTCATGGCTGCCAACAAGGTCTCAGTCAACAATCCAAAGACCGGTAAGACCGTCAACGCTGACATCATCAACGTGATTCAGAACGAATCCGACCCAAACTACGTCCGACGAAACATCCTCGTCAAGGGCGCAGTTATCGAAACCAGTGAAGGCAACGTCAAGATCACGTCCCGACCTGGCAAGGACGGCGTCATCAACGGCGTTCTCCTCGAGTGAACATCACCATCGTTGGGTTGATACCTCTCAACCTTGAGGCAATGTTGAGGCGAGACGATGGAACACAATCCAGACCGTATCTGTGTTTGGCCTGGTTACTTCGATGCGAAGACGTCTCGACGTGGTGGACGTCGCGTTCCTCGTGACTCATCCGTTCTCAAGCCT
>JAAZUV010000170.1 GCA_018623995.1 Methanobacteriota archaeon | reverse complement strand
GGTCAAACCATTCCACTTGATGGTCTCGTTCTGGAGGGCTCTGCACTCGTTGACATGTCCATGATGACCTCATCACCAGTGCGTGCACGAACTGGTGATGAGGTCATTGGTGGAACAATCTTGATCGATGCCCCTTTGACAATTACAACCACACAACCGTATCACCAAACGGTTCTCTCGAATGTGATTCAACTGGTTGATGAAGCCCAAATGGGGAAAGCACCCATCCAGAGGTATGTGGATCGTATCGCTGCCGTATTTGTTCCAATTGTCATCGCCTGCGCTCTCCTAGCTGTTGTCTACTGGGGCTTCTTTTCCGATGGATTCGATTCACGCAGTGGTGGTGAAATTGCCGTTCTCGCTCTTGTCTCAACTTTGGTCATTGCATGCCCTTGCGCATTGGGATTGGCGACGCCAACAGCCCTCATGGTCGGGACTGGTACGGGGGCTCGATTTGGATTGGTTGTCAAAGGCATTGAAGCTCTGGAACGTTCGCATGCGACAACCACCCTTGTCGTAGACAAAACAGGAACGCTCACAACTGGAAAACCAAAGGTGTCGCACATTGAATTCATTGATGGTGAGGTGAGAGAGATCCTCAGCATTGCGGCATCGTTGGAGCATGGAAGTACACATCCTCTCGCAGATGCGATCCTCACTGCATGGTCAAATGTGACGAGCAAACGACCCGATCTTACCAACATCCAACATGTTGGAGGAATGGGGATTACTGGTGAAATGAAAGGTGAGCTTGTTGCCATTGGGAACGAGCCGTTGATGGAACAATGCGATGTCGATTTGACTGAATATCAAGATATGATTCAGCAAGCAGCTTCGAAAGGCGTGACCATTTCGTTTGTTTCCAAAGGCAACGTGTTGTTGGGATGGATTGAGGTATCTGATGCTCTTCGTTCAACAACGAAAAATGCGCTCAAACATGCACGACGCAGCAACCTCGAAGTGATCATGCTAACAGGTGATCGTACCGAAGCAGCTGAACAGGTTGCAAAGGAATGTGGAATCGAACAAGTCGTAGCCAATGTCCGTCCTGATGAAAAGGCTGAATTCATTGCATCCTTGAAGGAACAAGGAAAGCACGTCGCCATGGTCGGTGATGGAATCAACGACGCTGCTGCACTCGCTGTTGCCGATGTCGGCATTGCCATGGGTGCTGGAAGTGATATTGCACTCGAATCTGCTGATATCGTTCTGCTTCGTAACGATTTGATGGATGCAATGAATGCTCTCGAACTTGGCCGAGTTACTGTCAACAAGATTCGGACCAATTTGTGGTGGGCCTTCATCTACAACATCATCGGCATTCCATTGGCTATGGGTTTGCTGTTACCTTGGACTGGTTGGCTACTGCCCCCTGCGTTTGCTGCTGCTGCCATGTCCCTGTCTTCGATCAGTGTTGTTGCAAATTCGCTTACCTTGAAATGGTGGCGTCCGAGTCAGATTGAGGCTTAACTCAAAATAGGTCTTGGTCTTGGTCATACCATGAACCAAATCGCTCATGCTCTGAAGATTACAGGGATGACATGTGGATGCTGTTCTGGGCGCGTAACGCGTGTCCTTGAAGCAACCCCCGGGGTTATTCAAGCCGACATTTCATGGCAAAGTCATGCAGGCATCGTTGTCACGACACCCGATTTGACAAAGGAACAAGTCATGGCGATCGTTGCATCCACCGGCTTCGGCGTTTCAGCCTAATCTTCAAAACCAAGGTTCACCGCCCTCAAACTGCGCGGGGGTCGCCCAGCTTGGTCAACGGCGGTGGGTTTAGGTCCCATTCCTTATTGGTTCGCAGGTTCGAATCCTGCCCCCCGCACCACGTTTTACCGTCATCATTGAGAACTTGTTCTTCCTAGGATGGGCATGCCCTCTCATCTCGCTAAACATTGGACATTTGACCCATCTCGAGTGTTTCTCAACCATGGTTCGTTTGGAGCATGTCCCGACTTTGTCATCAAGGAGCAACGAATGTGGCAAGATTTGATGGAAAAAGAGCCCGTCCAATTCTTCGAAGAATTGATGCCAGACCTCCTAGCCAAATCCAGAACAGCGTTGGGAGAATTCCTGTCTTGTGATGCGAACGATTTGGCGTTTGTATCCAATGCAACCTCTGGAGTCAACACAATTCTTCGTTCCTTGCAGTTCGAACAAGGTGATGAAATCCTCGTCCCCAATCATGCTTACCAAGCATGTCGAAATACCATTGATTTCGTTGCAAACAGATGGGGGGCGAAGGTCGTTGAAGTGGCCATTCCATTCCCAATCGATGGCCCTCAAGTCATCATTGATTTGATGAAATCAGCATGTTCCGAACGAACAAAATTAGTCATGATCGATACAGTAACGAGTCCAACTGGTCTTCGAATGCCATTTGAAGAATTGACAGAATTCTTCGAAGGAAAGGGCGTTGAAGTCCTTCTTGATGCTGCCCATGGAATTGGAATGATCCCTCTCAATCTCGAGAAACTCGGTGCCTCGTACGTCACAAGCAATTGTCACAAGTGGCTTTGTGCACCCAAGGGAAGTGCATTCCTCTACGTTCGAAGCGACAAACAAAACAAGATTCAGCCACTCACCATCAGCCATGGCCATACGTTCCCCCTTGGAGACACGACTCGGTTCAGGCATGAATTCGATTGGACGGGGACGCAGGACATCTCTGGTTGGTGCGCAATTCCTTCCGTGATTGAAGGGATGGCAAAACTCGTCGATGGTGGTTGGGAAACCATCATGCAACACAACCACGACCTTGCGATTCAAGGCCGTGACATTCTATGTGAGCGCCTTGGAATTGAACAACCGTGTCCGAATGAAATGATCGCTTGCATCTCGACCATCAAGCTGCCAGGCGAGCTCCTAGCCAAGGAAAAGATGCATGAACCAGATCCTTTGCATCATGTTCTATCAGAAAAATACAACATCCAAGTTCCGGTTTGGTCTTGGCCGTCCCCGGAGGGACGCTATCTGAGAATATCTGCTCAATTGTACAACTCGGTTGAACAGTACGAGCGCCTTGCAGATGCACTTGTGAATGAATTGAAGTAGGAGTCAGCGATGGTCGATATATGACCAAGTCATTTAGCGACAGAGTAGCCGAAGGAAAAGCCAACCATGGGACCATTACCCCTGCAGAATTGAAGAAAAAAATGGATGCAAACGAAGAAGTCACAGTCGTTGATGTCCGCGATGCGAACGCCCTCGGTGAAGGTGTTATCCCCGGTGCAAAGAATGTCTCGCTCGGAACTTTGTTCTACAAAGCAGATCCACAGAGCGCCTTTCATGACAAGGAAACATTCCAATCCACAGACCAACCGATTGTTTTCACATGTGCTGGTGGCGGCCAGGCATCCATTGCAGCAAGCGTTCTTGCGGAGTATGGTTTCACCAATGTAACCATCCTTGAAGGTGGAACGAGAGGTTGGTCTGCAGAAGGTTTGCCAACTGAAAACGTTGAATAAATCCTCTTTTCGGACGAAACTACTGGCTAAAGAATTAAATGCTATACGTCTAGATTTCGTCTTGACGTGAACGTTATGGACGCAAAGGAAATATTGAATCCGAAAGGCTGGTTGATTGGCTTAGGAATATTGGTGATACTGCTTGCATCCGGCAATATAGCCGGTTCAGAAGAAGTCGC
>JAAZUV010000169.1 GCA_018623995.1 Methanobacteriota archaeon | reverse complement strand
GTTGAAACGACCAAGCTGATGAGAATTGGTCCATCGCTTTCCCATGGACTCGATTTGTCGTCCGCAGGCATGGTTGAAACGATGTTGCTACGGTGACCGATGTTTTGCAAACCAATGTATGTTCCTAGCGTGCATTGAAGCGGACCAGTCGTTGCTGCAATGGCTCCAATTTCTGCAGGGTTTGTGCGGCTTTGTTGAAGCCCTTGAATCTGGCCGAGGAGCGCTCCGAGTTCAGCGCTAATGTTCAGATTGTCATCCATTCGTTGTTGCCATTCAGTGACTTCCCCAGGGTTCCAATCACGCAATTCCTGTGCGGTTGGCGCGAATGGTGCAGGAATGGCATCGATGGTGGTCTGAAGATCATTGAGTGCAATGCTGAAGTTTTCCTCGCTGACAACAGTGACGTTGGCAATGTGCATAGAAAGCGCATCGCGCCACGGCTGCGTTGTGATTGGATCTTGTGTGTTCAGCCAAAAGAGTGCGGAACCCGCTGGACCGCTCGTAGCGCTCCCGCCGAAGAGAGGTTCTTGGTACTCAAGAAACCGTTCGTTGGTTGACAGTTCGGCTTCGATGATTGCGAACTGTTCCCATGTTGATGCCTGCCTCATGTCGCCATCTTGGATTTCGTCAATGATACGAACGAAATCAAGCGATGCTTGATAGCGATCTTCAATCTCATACAGCAACTCAGTCGTATCGTTTTGAGGATAAAATGCATCTTCACTATTATCGAAGTTGATGAACTGAGCCATCGAAGAGAGGGCTAGGGTGATGACGATAATTGAAGCAATGGTTGCCTTTGGTCGTGTAACGGACAATGTCGTCAACGTGTTGAATGGGTTCTCCATAATCCGTAGCGCTCAACTTGATGTATAAATGGCTGTTCAAAAAATGAAACAAATCCCGCATGAATTTGAACACTCATTGATAAGTTCCGAGAGGAACTGGGAAGCATGGACAAATCACCCAAGTGGAAACGGGTTTGCAAATCATCGAAACTCAAGATGAACAAGGTCAAAGGGAAGGCCATCGGGACAAAGATGGTCCTCGTGATGCGAACTGAGGAAGGAATCTTCGGGAGCAATGCACTCTGCCGTCACATGGCTTGGCCCATGCATTGGGGTGGCAAAATCAAGGATGGTTGCTTGCGATGTCCATTGCATCAAACGACCTATCATCCAGAAGATGGTTCGGTCAACGAATGGTCACCTGCACATTATTTTCCAGCCTATGGGAGATTTCTTGGAAAACTCCGGAAACCCTCCTCGTTGAAGATGTATGACGTACGTGAACACGACGGTTACGTAGAGATCGATCTCAACTCGTAATCACTCAACGTGTCGTAATACTTGGTCACGAGCAAAGTATTTCGGTCGGTAGATTGGAACTCCTTTCCCATTGCGGACGACCACTCGCTCATCGTAGATTTGGGCTCCAATTCCTGCAACTCTTGCCCAACCAAAGAAGGTCGTGTAGTAACTTGGGTTCTTGAGCCCAACGTGGTGCAACAAAGCACCGGAAGCGATGTCGACGTTGGCATTTGGATTGGAGATTTTTGGATTTTCAGAGAGGACGCGTGGAGCAACTTCTCGGAGCGTTCGAATGATCTTGAAGTTCTCGTCATCAGGACAAATTTTCTCGCCGAGAGCAAATTGAACGGTGGCTCGAGGGTCTTCTGCTCGAAGAACAGCGTGGCCAAAGCCGAAGACTGGTCGTCCAGCTGCAAGCTCTCCACGAACGAATTGTTCTACCTCGACTGGATCGGATGTTCCGACACGTAGAACGAATTCCAGGCATGATTGATTGGCCCGACCGTGGAGTGGGCCGCTGAGGGCGTTCATTGAACTCGCCATAGCAGAGTACAATGTCGCATGTCCGCTTGCGACAGCTTTCCCTACAAATGTCGAGAGGTTGCCGCCACCGTGATCCATGTGGAGAACAAGGTAAACAGAGAGAACACGTGCCAACTTCTCTTGGTCAACATCGAGTTGCAAGGTGTGTGTGAATCGCTCGACCATTGACAAACTGGTATCGTCTGCAGGAATGTCATCTGTTCGTCCTTCACGGTATCGGAAGAGGAGACCCATCATGCGTGGCATTCGAGCGACGAGATTGAGGGCATCCTCTCTCCAATCGTTCTTGCAATCCCACATGCCGAGGGTTTGGATGCCGATGGCGAGCCAATCCATGGGATGTCCATCGCGTGGAAGTGCTGAGAAAATAGGATCGAAGTCACCAGGAATGGTTGCTCGCTGGGCAAGGTCTTGTTTGAAAGCGGAGGACTGTTCAGGTGTTGGCAGTTCTTTGTTGTGCAGAAGATAAACGACGTCTTCAGGCTCCATTTCAGCAAGTTCCGCAATAGGGTAGCCACAATAGTGAACGCCTTCGTTTGGGGTGACAAAGGACGTTCGACAGGTTCCGACTGGAACGCCTCGCATTCCGATGTCGAGATGAGCTTCAGTCAAGTTGAGCAATTGGTTTGCTTCATCAGTCACAGTCTCACCGTTGTAAGCCAACGCGGTCATTCGTATAAAGGAAAGGACGGAAAGGAATCCGCTAGGTGTGCGAAACTACACCGAATCAGGAATCTTGCCACACGCGAAAACCTTGGGTTGATTGTCGATCAGCATGGACATGCAACCGAATCTCATCACCACTGATGAGAATCGCATCCTCTGCAGTCAGCCCCGGGCATGTTGCCTTCACTTGTTTCCATGAGCGCTTGCTGCGTAAATTTTCTGCCCACCATGGAAAGGCTTTGCACTGCTGCGGACGTACCTGATAGATGCTGCATTGCTTCTTTTCATCGAGGTAGATGCAAATGCCATCGGATTGATTTGAGCGAAGAACATAACGACCATCCAATGTCGTTGTACAATCTCTCTTTAGAAACTCCTTCACACTCAATCCCGCATGGTCGGCTAGACGTTGCGCATCAGTACGGGACAGGTAGACAATACCCCCTGGCTCATCGCAGCAGCGTCCACAATCCGGTTGACAGGAGAAGTGAACCCCGTCGGCCCACCAAGCACCTCTCATTCTTCTTCACCTAGAAGTCGAGTTGTTGGTCGAATCGTCGATAAGTGGGCGATTCGAATTTCTTCATCCTCCATTTCGAAAGCTTCCATCGCGTCTTCACTCACCAAACCGAGTTCGTGTTCAATCACTCTTAATTCATCCACGATGTCGATGAGTTCGTTGGCGTCGGCGTGAGCGGTTCGCTCGAGAAGTTCCTCCATCTTGAACTCTAAGTTTCGGAGACGCAGATCGTCTCGAACCATCAATCGTTCACGCTCTGCAAGGGCTTCATCGATGGATGCATCAATTCCTGCGAGTACGTCTGCAGTGCGTTCAATGTCTTGTCCACTGACGGTTCCCAATTGATGTGTAAGGTGACGGTCACGTGAATCCACATCGAGGACGGTTGGCGCTTCTGGCGTCAATTCATCCAATGTTGTGCGCAGATGCATTTCCAGCAAATCGTTTGCACTGGAAAGATCTTCAGCTGATACTTCCGTTGGTTCCCAATTGTCCTCTTCCACCTCAAGAGCCGTCGAATGGAGTTCTATTCCACCTGCATCGACTTCCGAATAGACGACGTCGGTTGCTCGCTTGAGAATGTCTGAAGCCAAGGAGATGGATGGTTCTGCAATTGAATCAATTCGCGTGTCG
>JAAZUV010000036.1 GCA_018623995.1 Methanobacteriota archaeon | reverse complement strand
AAGAACGTCCAGTCCCATGTTGTAGGATTCAAGCAACGTGTTCGCTTCGAGACGGACTTCACCATCTTGGAAGGACCATGGGTGATGGTACACATAGGCTCGACGAAGGCAACCTTCGTGTTCGGTGTAAAGGCAGTAACGTTCGAAGAGAAAGTATTCCAACGAATCAGGTTCAGCAGATTGCATCAAACCTTTCGCATTCGATGTTCCTCGCAATTCTGCACCATCGCTGGAACGACGCGACTGCCATTGCAATTCCTCTCCATTTCGCTTGACCTTGGCTTTCGCATAGCGGTAAGCAAGACCGTAGGCACGAGGTGCATGGAAGCACGTCACCAGACTTTTTGCATCCAACGTGAGGAAGAAGACACCTGGTTGTCCGTCCTTGACAACGTACGTACGTACATTGAATTCAGCAAAGGTGGAGATACCAGGAACAGACGGTAGCCCTCGTGGTCGTACGTTCTTCATGATGAACGGAATCACGCCAACGTAGGCTTCACCGTTGAAGAAATCGATTTCCAATCCCTCAGGGAGATGCGGTTGGAGTTGTTCAGCATCGACCTTCCAATGCATGAAGGTCAGTTCACGCCACTCTTGCGAGATGGCATACGGACGTATCGGCATTGGAAACGGAAGGTGTCCGTCCTCACGCTTTGCGCCCATGCCTTGCCCAAAGCCTGCTCATGTTTGAACATCATTGACGGCTACTCGTTGCATGACGTAGGTCAAGCATGGATGAAAACACGCACAGTGCAGCACCCATTGGCAGTGCATAGCGTAAACCTTCGTCACTCAACACGACCACAGCCAGCGTGATGATTGCCAGCAGAGCAATCGTAGCCATTTGGTAAACAGGAGGCGACGGTGCAGACGATTCCATTGTCCAAGACAATGGCGTCGATGCCATGATGGCAAACCATGCACCGAGAACGAGGAATGGGGCATGATCGAACATAAGGAACCACAACATTGGCCCAAACATCAAGCTCCAACGAACCCAATTCAGTTCGGGTCGTGAACCATCATCAAATCCAAGGAACGGGAGCAGCAATACGCCTGCCATCAAAGCACACATCCATCCCACCAGCCACAATGAAGAGCGTACAGATGTTGCATCTGGTGTTTGTTGATCGTGCATGAGGAAGGCTGTCACCAGCAACAGAAGGGCTACGCTCACACCAATGCTCCATGCGAGCGCTTTGCTTCGACCGTTGCCAGCGCCAAGGTGTGCATCGATGTCGCGATGTGGGGCCGAAAACACGTGGAGATTGAAGGCGACAATCACCCACAACCACAGCGTTGCTGTCTGATCATCTTGCCTTGGATTGCTCCACCAAGAGGCATCAAACACACCAGATTCGAGATAGGCCATGAACAGATAGACAAAGGCGGTCAGAAGCAGTGGTGATAGTGGAAGATAGAGGCGTTGTTGATGGTGTCGCAACCCTCGCAGTGGTGCATGGGCATTGAGCAGTCCTGTGATAACAACACATTGCACCAGAACGAGGAACACGACGCTCCACACATCGACCTGTGGAGCAGGCATCGAGATCAGAGGGAGCGTTTCTGGTGCAATGTAGGCTGAATCATCAAAGACCAACGTCGATGAAATCAAAAGCATGAGCGCCAAAGTTCGCTTGAGTTTCTGCAACCCTTCAACCGTCCACGATTGGCGCGAGCCTTGTCCGTTCCATGCAAACAGATAGACGAGTGGAAGCACCATCCACTCCACCAATCCATCGCCTGCAAACAGAACATGCAGTCGCTGTGTCACGGTCGAGTCACTGCTCAGGTAGGCTGCTACTTCGATGTGTGATGAATCATGCGAGAAGAGAGCAGAGATACGAAGTGAGATGATGACAGCAAGCAGAGCGAACGGAAGCCATCGTAACGCTCGAAGCAGAGATTCACTCTTGTTACGAGCAAAGGTTTCCACCGATTTGGGGAACATCCAGATGGCGATGGACCCGAAGAACAACGGAACCAACCAAGGCATGTCATCCCCCAGCATGAACCGACCACACATTCTCGCGCTATGATGCTAACGGCTTCGTAAGACACAAAGGGGCGCGTCTTCAGGGACCGGTATGGGCGAGCGCAGTGGTGAGGACGGTCTCCTCGCCCAAGCAGAACTTGCACCACTCACCGGTCTTGCCGAATCGCTTGGTATCGACCGAAACGAATGGATTGGCATTGCAACGCAACCACTTCCCGAAACGCTTCGCTTGACGATGAACCACTACGATATGGAATGGACACGACAGCAACTCCTCAATATGGGTGCAACGAAGATCGCATGGTCGGTTGGTAACGAAGCATACCAACTTCCATTTGCTCGTGGCCAAGCTCCACGCGATGGAACAAGAGAACTGCTCGCCTTGCTCCACGATACCGGACGCGTAACCCGACAAGAAGCGGCCAGTATGCTTCCCATTCTGGTTCTTGATCCACAACAGGACGAGCTTTTGCTCGATCTCTGTGCAGCACCTGGCTCGAAAGCCACACATGCTGCGGAACGTATGGCACCTAACGGTGTGGTCGTTGCCAACGAACCAATCTCTGGTCGCGTCAACATGCTCGCTAGCAACCGTGGACGCCTATCGCTCCACAATGTGATGATCACCCAACACGATGGTCGTCACGTTGGACGCATTCCCAAACCCGGTTTCGATGCCATCGTTGCTGACGTGCCGTGTACGGGAAGTGCAACGTCTCGCAAGAACAAGGACGTATGGTGGAGTTGGTCGCCAAAAGGTGGACGAACAATGTTCCAGCTGCAAGTCGATATCGCTTCCAGAGGAGCGCAGTTGCTTCGACCTGGTGGCATGATGGTCTATTCCACGTGTTCCATCGACCCTGTCGAAAATGAGGCAGTCATCGCAGAATTGGTTCGCAAGTGTCCCTGGATGGAAGTTGTTGAGATCGATGAATCCAATGTTGAAGGCTTGGTGTGGCATCAAGGTTTGACCTCATGGATGCCACTCGATGAAAACGGGAAGGTCTCAGAACAGCCCCAAGATGTTCCATTCTTCGATGAGCGATACATGCCGCCTACAGAACAAGAACTGCTTGCATCCCTGGCTAAGACGCGTCGATTGTATCCAATGGACAACAACACGGGAGGTTTCTATGTGGCCTTGCTGCGACATCGAGAAGATGCCACTCCTGAAGGCGTTGCAAAGACGTTCATCGACAAGTTGGCCAAACGACGAGAAGAATCCGGATGGGAGTCACGCCTTCTTGACAAACCGGGAACAAATCGTCACACCGTCCATGCTGCTGAAGACAACGAAGCTGCCATTGTCATGGAACAGTGTCAATTAACCGATGCTGGATTCTCGTGGTGGAAGCGTGGCAAGCGCATGGCTGTGGCTCCGAAACTTGTTCATGACCGTATTTGGGCTCAAGAAACGCCAAACAAACGCGGCGATCGATGGCCTGGCGGAACCTTCCACCCTCTGCAAGTGCTCCATGTTGGTCTACCCGCATTCGTCTCCAAGAACGGTAACTGGCGGGCTCGACAGGAATCAATTCCCCTGCTCTACTCGCAACTTTCCGAGAACATCACGCACATCGACCACGATGTCTTGATGCGGCTTCTCAACGATGAAGCCTTGGAACCAGATGTTGTGTTTGGGCAACAAGAACCTCCACAAGGTGCCTTCCTATTGCGATGCATGCATCAAACTGGCTCGCTCATCATCAATGCATGGTGTGGAACACGGATCACGCTGATGCTCGACAAGGCAGAACGACGCTTGTTGTCGATTCGTTTGGGTTTGGAGGAAGAGGAATGAGGGCGTACAGCGTCTTGTTCCTCGTCGCTCTCCTGCCGCTTGCATCTGCTGCGACGAGCATCCACATCGAATGGGATGTTGAGCAACCCGTCGATGATGACCGTCGCTACGTCGAACATTTTCCAAGTTCATCGGTTGAGTGCATAGATTGTGTTGAGACAACCGATGATGACATCGTCGTGCAATGGTGGCGATACAGCGACCAAACCGGTTCTTCATGGCCTGATGATGATGCGAACCTTCGTGCTGGACTGATGGGTGTTGAGTTGAATCAGAGTCGTTCCATCATCAATGGAAACGGTGAGGAAGAACGTCAACATCTCATCGACGTTCAAGGCACACTCTCCATTGCCTCCGAACTTGAAGACCAGTACTTTCTCGTCGCCAATTTGACGGTTGAACCACTGGTTGATCTTCGCAACGATGTCATCATGCAATTCCTGTTTGTCGAAGAACGCAGCACCGATCAACACGGTCGTGAGCTGTCCTATCTTGTTCGTGATTTGACTTCGGAAGTTGGCTTCTTCCGAACCGCCGGGAACATCTCAGAAGTCAACGTCACCGTTTCGTACGAGCACCTCTTTGCAGCAGGTGTTGATCTTGCCGATGAACGCTATGGATGGAAGGTCCTCATCGTCGTAATGGGGGCCGAATTGGATTCCATCGAATCACCAGGCGTCATCGCACTCTACGAAATCTCCGTACCAACCTCGAGCGAACAACTCGGCTTCATCGATTACCTGCCGCCCATAGTGTTCATCGCCGTCGCCCTTGTCATCGTGTTCTCTGTCGTTCGTGGTTCGTTCAACCAGGAACATGGCTTACCTGAAATCCGAGCACGATGGAAGGATGGAAACGACCCAGCCATCGCCATCGAGATCGATGCCAAGCGTCGTGATGTCGCCATCCAGGGATGCGAAGCCTCTGAACCGTGGTCGATGCGAGGGGGTGTCAAACGAAGCACCATCGAATCTGGTTCGTCAACAAGCTTCGATGTTCGATTCAAGAAATGGCACGACCAAGGCTTGGTTTTGAAATTGAAGATGGAAGTTGACACGCTTGGTGGATGGACGCAAAACATTCGCTTACCACTTCGCAGCAAAGTAGAACGAAGCGTTGAAGATGAGCAAGACTGACGTCTGCTCATGGACCTCGATACGACCGACCGTGACCTCTTAGCAGCCCTGCTTGAAGATGCGCGCATCAGCCAACGCGGTCTTGCAAAACGTGTTGGCGTTGCTCAAGGGACCATCACCAATCGATTGCGACGACTCGAAGAGATGGGTGTCATCAAAGGCTACACCGTTCTACTCGATGCAGAAAGCATCGGCTGGACCATGACCGTGATCACAGGACTGCGCATTCAGAAAGGTTCGATGATCGATGTTCAGCAACAAATCGCTGCAGACCCTCGAGTCTTCGCTGTGTACGATGTGACGGGCGATTACGATTCGATGGTCCTTGCACGCGTTCGAGGTCGAAGAGACCTCGACGATTTGACCAAGACGGTCTTCACTCTGAAGGGTGTCCAGCGCTCCTTTACACAAGTGGTCTTGAACACGGTCAAGGAGGACGGTCGCGTCGTTCCGCCCAACGAATGATGTCATTCCTCATCTTGACGAATGATGGCTTCCATGTCCATGTGAGGGACGAGAGCGCCTGCTAAGCCACCCAAACTTTCGACCACTCTCGTCTCGGGTTTCAGCGTCTTCATCAGATTCTTTCGAAGCTCCTCATCGATCATCACATCAAACGATTCGAGGCGGCGGCGAAGATTGGATTGCAACTTCCCTCCAGTCCGATCCCAATCCATCAGGAGCGTCATGGTCGAGCGTCTGTCGCTCGTCCGGGTTCCATACGTTTCGTAGAGGTACGCAGCCAAACGGTCCATTCCCCATCCGCGATTAACCACTTCGATGGGGCCTACAAAACCGAGTCGGAGCAAGGCCGCTTTGTCTCTCGGGCCTTCAACGATGATAGCAAATCCTTCCTCGCGATTGCGGTACCTCGCCTCACCCAAGGCTTTTCCAGCAGACTGGAATCGCTCGATGGTGTTGGTCGGGTCCATTGTTGCACCTAAAACGTGGACGGTGGAATCTCACTTGAAGATGTGTGAAATTGCGAAATAACATACATTCATATGATAGAAAATTGAGGAGAAGAATTTCACTCTGGTGCCCGCTTTACGCCAACGCTTAAAGTGGGCCCTCTCGCCCCTCTAAACAGGGTGCAACCATGCCAGCGGAAGATACCGTTTTCTACGTCCTTTACGACAAATACATGTTCTGGTCAATTCTTGTAGCGATTTTCACTTTTGGGTGGCTCTTTACCGCCATGCTGCGCTACCGTGACGGTGTTGAACCAGATACCACAAAACTCGACCACATTGAGGTTGGCGCCTTCCCTGTGGATCGGCATAATACGAAACTGGAAGCCATGTTCTACATCCTTCCAACCATCCTTGTTGTTTGGCTCACCATTCTTGCCCTCGGCTCCAACACAGCCGTTTGGAACCCTGACACCGAGGACTCCTTCGAAATCAACATCAACGCCTATCAATGGTATTTCGAATTCGACTATGCTGAGCAACTCACATGGGAAGACACCGACACTGGAATCGATGTTCAGTGGGACCAAGGCGTCATGCAAGTTGACGCCTCTGGTAACGCAGATGCTGCGAGCATCGAGGTCAAGCTCGACAACCAAAAGACCGACTATGAAATCAACAACGGTTCAAGCCTCATGGCCATTACAGCAACCTACGATCTTGGTCGACACACCTACGTCAAGGTCTTCGATGCTGAAGGTGCTTTGATTCACACATGGGAGCACATTCCTCGTGGCCACACCTTCATCACTCCATCTGAGCCAATGATCGTTCCTTGCGACCAACTCGTTGATGCGACCATGAAGTCCAAGGGCATCGAGGGCGATGAGCGCAACGTAGGTGTCCAGCACGCTTTCTGGGTCCCTGAATGGGGAATGAAGGAAGATTTCGTCCCAGGGCTTGAGGCAGGCACAACACTCTACTTCATGCCAGACGATGCCGGTACCTTCCCAATTCGCTGTGCAGAGTACTGTGGTCTTCAGCACTCCGTCATGACCGGTCAGGTCATGGTCGTCGCTCCAGAGGGCACAACCTGCGACTACGACTCCGGCGTCAAGAAGACGAGTAAGGACTCGTCTGGCGACGACTATGGAGGTGAAATGTGATGCGACGACGCGTTGTCGGCATCCTTTCACTGCTCCTTGTTGCACTGATGCTTGTCCCTCAGTTTAGTGCCCTTCCTGGTGGAATTGGTGCTGCTGGAAACGCTGGTTGTTCCTGCCACGCTGGTGGCGATGATGGTTCAACTACCATCCTCGTTGAAGGCCTTCCTGAAACCTTCAACGCAAGCGAGACCTACGTCTTCACAGTCACGCTCGTCAACGATGAGATGACACTCTACGGTAATGGCGACCCAGCCCAAGGTTGGAGCGGTGTCCAAGGTGGATTCCGAATCGTTCTCGAAGGCGGTGGAAGCGTTACCACCATCGATCCATCCTACAGCCAAGTGGTTGATGGTGGATTGACACACACCGACGATGGAAACAAATTCCGTTCATGGGACTTTGAGTTCCAAGCACCTGTCAGCGATGCTGCTACCGTTGAGATGACCATCATCGGTAACGCCGTCAGCGGTGGTGCAGTCAGCGGTGGTGCAACTGGCGCTGGTGATGGCACAGCCAACGATTACTGGAACGTTCAGACCGTTGTTGTCCCTGGATTGAACGCTGAAGCCAAGGGCCCAAGCGCTCCTCCATTGGTCATCCTCTTGACCGCTGTTGGATTGTCCATCTCGATCATCCTCCTCGGAACCATGTGGGTCTTTTACCGACGCAGCCCTGAAACCTTCACCGTTGGAAGTTTCTGGAGCTACCTCAAGCCTTGGTTGACCACAACTGACCACAAAGAAGTCGGTATCATGTACTTCTTGTTCGGATTCTTCTTCTTCCTCGTCGGCGGAGTACTTGCACTCTTGTTCCGTATTCAACTCGCTCTCCCTGAGAACGACTTCTTGACGCAACAGGAATACAACTCGTTCTTCACCTTGCACGGAACGACGATGATTTTCCTTGGTGCTATGCCAATGATCGCTGGATTCCTCAACTACGTCCTACCGCTCCAAATCGGTGCAAAGGACCTTGCTTTCCCTCGAATCAACGCAATGGGACTTTGGCTCCTCGTCTTCTCTGCACCACTCATCTTCTCTGGAATTTGGTCCGGTGAAGGTGCGGACATTACATGGGTTATGTACCCGCCATACTCCTCGCTCAACAACGCTGGAGATTACGGTGCGAACGCTGGAACGACTGCGTTCATTGCGGGTATGCTGATGCTGGGTGCATCATCGACACTTGGTGGTGTCAACTTCATCACCACGGTGTTCACCATGCGTGCTCCAGGTATTACATGGATGAAGATGCCACTCTTCACCTGGTCTGCATTCGTCAGCGTCTTCATGCTGTTCATGTCCTTGCCAGCATTGATCATCGGTGTTGCCTTCCTGATGTTTGACCATACGATAGGTTCGACGTTCTTTACGGGCGGAGGCGATCCGTTGCTGTTCCAGCACCTGTTCTGGTTCTTCGGCCATCCTGAAGTGTACGTTGTTATCATTCCAGCCTTTGGTATCGTTTCCGAAGTATTGGCTACGAGTGCACGACGTTCCATCTTCGGCTACAAGTCGATGGTCTTCGCTATGGCCGGTATCGGAATTGTCGGTTTCATTGTCTGGGGGCACCACATGCTCACCTCGGGTATGGACCCATTCTGGCGTGCTGCATTCATGATTACCACCATGGCGGTTGCGATTCCAACCGGTGCGAAGATCTTCAACTGGTTGATGACGCTCTGGGGCGGTTCACTGGTCATGAAGACCCACACGCTCTGGGCGCTTGGATTCCTCATCACCTTCACACTCGGTGGCATCTCTGGAATGTTCTTCCCTGTTGCAGGGCTTGACACACACTTCCACGATTCCTACTTCGTCGTTGCTCACTTCCACTACGTGTTCATCGGTGGTACGGTATTCGCACTGTTCTCCGGTGTTTACTACTGGTACCCGAAGGCAACTGGGCGTAAGCTCAACGAGACGCTCGGTCTCTGGCACTTCTTGATTGGATTTGCTTCCTACAACGCTGCCTTCTGGCCAATGCACGCACTTGGTATCCAAGGTATGCCTCGTCGAACACACTCCTACACTGTTGAGAGTGGCTTTGCCGAGTACAACATGGCCATCTCCATCTTTGCCTTCATCTTCGGATTGAGCCAACTGCTCTTGGTTTGGAACATCATTTACTCCGGAAAGAACGGCGAAAAGGCTGGCAAGGACCCATGGGGCGGTTGGTCGCTCGAGTGGTCCACCACTTCGCCACCACCTACACCTTCCTTCCACGTCATCCCTACACAGCGTGACATGAACGAGATCTACGGCCACCATGCGGAAGACTCGATGAAAGAGAAGTTGTGGAAAGGCAAGAAGAAAGGTGATGCAGCCAAGAAATCCACTGTGGTGAGTGCTGTACTCTCCACCTCAGGGGAGGAGATCTGATGGGCGGAGGAGGCGGCAGCGACGTCAAGAACGCTGTCTGGATGCGCGCTTTGATCATGGCAGGTATGATTCTCGGTTTTGCCGTTGTCTCCTACATTGGCCTCGGTGTTGTTGTTGCTGATATGAAGCATCACACCTGGGAAGACGAAGAAGACCACTATTACGAGGCCAAGAAAGAATGGCAGGACGCTGTCGACGCTGGTGAAATCCAAAGCGATGACAAGAATGCTGATCTCTACAAGGCCAAGGAAGAAGCCCATCATCACGAGATTGATGCACATCTCTCCTACCTTACCTACCGAGTTGCTGGATTGGCGATTCTCTTTGTTGGAATCATTTTCACAGCCTTCTTGGTCATCAGTGGAATCATGAATTCCTCACGACCGGATGAGCACCACGATGACCATCACGGTCACGACGATCACGAACATCATGGTTCGGCTTCGCCGATCATCTTCTCGTTTGGTTGTCTGTTGTTCCTTCTCGGATTCCCAGACTTCGCTGACGGCCTGCATGGTCTGATGATGGGAAGTGCCAAGGGAACCATCGCTGACCTCTCGGTCTCGATGATTGGTTTGACGGTCGTCACTGTTGGTATTGCCAACTGGTGGCGAGAGGACCTACCGTTCAACGGCTACGGTGAGCAACTTGCAACATCCGATCCGTTTGCTGGACAACACATCCGCAAGGCGGGTATCTGGGTCTTCTTGATGTCTGAAGTTATGGTCTTCGCGACCTTCTTCTCATCCTACCTACGTATGCGTACCGAGTGGTGCACAAAGTGGGCGCTCGATGATGGCAAGTGCACCCTTGCTGAAGGTGAATCCGTTGTCATGACCGCATCGGATTACCTCCGACCAGGTGGTGCTGCTGGAACGGGTGACTTCTGGACAATGCTTCCCGGAGCTGTCAACACCTTTGCGTTGATTATTTCCTCGTACACCATTGTTCTAGCACTCAAGGTTGCCAAGTCGCACGATTACAAGGCGCCTGGTGGCTTGCTCGGCAAGTTGATGCCAACGAAGAAGGCAGCTATCCGCAACTACCTCATCATCACCCTCGCATTGGGTACAATGTTCATTGTTCTCAAGTTGGTTGAGTGGAGTCACCTCATCGCAGAAGGCTTCACCGTCGGAACAGAACAAGGTTCGATCTTCTATGTGGCAACCGGTGCACACGGTGTTCACGTCTTCGCTGGATTGTTGGTCATGCTCTACATGATCTTCAAGGCCGACACGGTTGAGTGGGACGAGGAGAACGCACAGGGAATCGAATACTTCGGTCTCTACTGGCACTTTGTCGATTTGGCTTGGGTTGTTATCTTCCCAGCATTCTATCTATATTGAGGTGAAATTATGGGCGAACACAAGTTGATTATGGGCAAAGACATTTACTTCTGGAACTTCATCATTCTGATGCTGTTTACACTGTTTGAAGTTGGGGCTGTTTTCTTCGAAGAGTGGCCAGGTACGGACACACCAATTTCACTCACAGCGGTTTGGGCAATCCTCATCGTTGTTGGAATCGTTAAGGGATTCGGCATTGGTGCGTTCTTCATGCACCTTT
>JAAZUV010000168.1 GCA_018623995.1 Methanobacteriota archaeon | reverse complement strand
GATGCAGTACCGACAATGAGCAGACCAACCTGCAAAGCAGAGCGTCGACCAAATCGATCGCCAATGGCCCCCATTGTAAGGAGTGCACCACCAAAGACGAGTGCATATGCATCAAGAATCCACTGGAGTTCAGTATTGTCAGCGTCAAGGTCAACAGAAAGTTCTGGCAGGGCTACGTTGAGCGTGACATTGTTCAACATGACCACAACGAGGCTGACGCTCATAAGCGCAAGAATCCTCCATCGTAGAGGATGTCCCGTCTTCAAGTCACCTTCCACAATGTAAATATTTCAATAGAGGACTTAACTTCATACCCTAATGTCCCACAATGTCCCATGTTTTGGAAACCCTTGATGTGCTGTGATTTACGGGATGAGTCCAACGCAAATGCCGTGATTCTAGGGCTTCCACTCTTTCTGATTCAAATGAGGCTTGTATTCGTCTGCTTTGTGATGTTCTTCCAAACGATCGAGGAGCCACAACACCCAGTGGAAGGTACCCATGCCATCTTCTTGAGTGACACCGCTTTCTTCATGCATGATGTAACCCATCTCAGCCACCTGCATCATTCGTCGCATGCTCGGCCCAATCAATGAGAGATACCCATTGTAGAAGGAATAGACAAGATCGAACGAAAGATTTCGATGATACGTCATGACTGCATGGTTCGCCATCAGAACAATAACAGCATTCGATGCATCCTTTTGTTCCCTCGTTAACGCCATTAACTCTTCAGGTGTTGAATTGTGTTTGATGACAGCACCAAACGTAGCAAAGCCTCGTTGAACCAATGGGTTCTCAAGCGATTGAGCAATGGTTTGAGAAATCTCATAGCGTCGATTCCGATTCACTTCCATAACTTGGCGAATTCCAAAAAGCAGTGTGAACATGATGGCGAGGCCACTTAGTGCCTCTCCCAAATTTGCTGCTGCTTCGAGGTCCATGGTATTCCATCACTCGGCTTCAGTCACTGCGCCCGCAGCAGAAGAAATCATTACGCTCGCTGGGACTGATTCGGAGGTGGATTCAAGTCGACGTCCCATTCCAAGGAGAACAAGGAAAACAAGACCTTGGAAAGCAGCACCAACTAAGAACAAATTTGCATAGCTTCCATTGACCATATCAAGAACTCTTGGAGAAAGGGCATTTCCAGTAAATGCACCCACGTTGATGAGTGTCATGTAAATTGAGAACTGTGTACCGCCCAACTCCTTCGTGGTGACGGACATAAGCAAAGCGAGTAGGTTTGCACCAACAATGGCCCAAATCAGGGTCCAGAAGAGCCAGATACCTGTCATGAACGTTTCATCGCTCCAATTGCTGCGACTGGCTGACCAAACGATCGTCATGAGCGTTCCAACACCGACCGCTGAAAGAAGGACACGTTGGGATCCAAATTTTGAACCGAGTATGCCGCCTACAAGGAATCCTGCCATGGTTGACAAGAAGACTGGTAATGCCTTGATTTCGAGATATCGCTCAGCATCCCAATTCAGTTCATCAACGAAGATAAATTCCCACTGGAAGTCAATGATTCCCATACCAGTACCCATGCCTCCGCCAATCCACATGATGGTACAAAGGAGAAGAGCCCAACGTGGCGCAGGGTTTGAGATTGCCACCTTGAATCCGCTGATGATTTCGCCAAATTTCATGACTTCCTCATCGGATGTATCGCTTTCATTACCGATATTCTCGCTCCATGGCAAGAATTTGTCACCTTCTTTTTCGAGCACAAACAATGGAACGAGCATGATCAGGAAGAGGACTGGAAGCTGCACAAAGAGTGCTGCCTGGAAACCGGAATCAAGTAGAATACTACCCAAGACCAAAACAGCAAACATGGCACCAAATCCTTTCGCTACAAACATGAGGCCGTTTGCCAACGGTATTTCTCCCTCAGGAAGGACTTCAACTGCCAGAGCATCAGCGCTTACGTCTTGCAATGCAGCAAAGATGTTGTGAATCAAGAAAAAGAGGCCAAGCATTTGCAAGTCCTCAGCAGGATCCTCAATGAGGAGGAAGGCAGCAATTGTTACAGCCATACCCAACTGTGAAATCAAGACCCACGGCCGTCGTCGCCCCATTGATCTGAATTGGATTCGGTCGATCATTGGACCCAGAATCAATTTCCCGACAATCCATGGCAGCATACCCATCGAAATGAGAAGCAGTTTCTCATCGTCCGTCATCCCATGTTCATCCACAAGGAAGGTGACCAATGCGGTGGCAACGAAAAACCAGGGGATACCTTGTGAGAAGTAGAGTGTACAAAGTGTTCCGAAACGGGCTGTGCGGCTCTCTTGCAATGTGGTTGCCATGGTGTTGTTTAATCAAGTTGAATCAAATAGTTATCCCCAACGAAACCAGCTCGTCTCCTGATTTTTTGAGGAGGTGTTCACGCTTCACTATCTGTATCTTCAATAGGATTGTATCGATCGAGCAACCAAAACAATCCTGACCAGACACCATCCGTCGGCTCATCGGTCTTCGAAATATTGACCATCATGAAAATCTGAATCACACGTCGCCAGCGACTTGCGAACATACGGAAGTAGACGCCACAGAAATCATCCACCAAATCCATGGAAAGGTGGCCATTTTTTGCAAGAACACCGATGTTGTTCATACCTATCATCAAGGCATTCATGGCATCCTTCTCTTCACGCGTAAGTGCTGCCAACTCTTGTGGAGAGAGTTCATCGTGAAGTTTGACTGTGCTGATCGAGAATCCGCGATGGACCAATGGATTGTTCATGTGGGCTGCAAGATCACGGCCGATTTCATAACGCCTGTTTTCGTTCCAATGTTTCATTTGACGGAGACTGAACAAGAGCGTGAACAAAATGGCGATGCCGCTTACGGCCTCACCAATGTTTGCCGCAGTTTCAATGTCCATCACTTTCACCGAGCCAGCGAGTCCTCTTGTAAGTTATGTTTGAGATAATGATTCAATAGAACCAAAGGAAATAGATGCCCCATCCAGTAAAAAACAGGACCAAAAAAGTGTATCGAAGGAAAGGAAATCGCTTTGTGACATCCTCGACTTTGTCACCCACACTCTCCAACGTTTCGTCACCTAGCGCTGCAACAGCCAGCTCTGTGAAGACTTCGCCTGCCATGTATCCGATTACAAATGTCGGATATTTAGGAATTGAGCCGAACAGTGAACAACATCAGTCACAGCAGGACTTTGCAAGTGCATCCTGTGCACAGAAGCAGGTCTTGGCTGGAACAATGTCTGCTCGAGAACTGCGCTCGTTAAAGAGTGCAGTGACTTCTGCGAGTTCTTCAGGAGCATCGCCACGGGCTTCAAGGCAGAGCTTCAGGCCGAGGAGACCCCACATGTTGTCCTTCCAGAGTTTGATATCAGCACGGTAGACCTCTTCTGCTTCTTCGATGTGTCCTTGTTCAAACAGCAATGCGCCGAGGATGTGACGAACTGGTTGCATCTGACCCCACGGTTCGTTGTAAGCAAGGTTGAGCGAGAGATCGACACCACGTCGCAACTCATCAAAGGCTGCTGTAAAGTCGTACGCTTCACCGTTGGCCTTTGCAAGGAACTGGCGACGATACTCGATCTCAGCCTCGAGAATCGAAGCGTTCACATTGAGAATTGAAGGTCCTTCTGCTGGATCTTGATACATGAAATTGTTGTGCATCATGCGACCAGCGAGGGCAGGATTTTGCAACGCTTCCTTG
>JAAZUV010000167.1 GCA_018623995.1 Methanobacteriota archaeon | reverse complement strand
CGTGTCCTCGCTGATGGCGATTTCAAGGGCAAGCCAAAGTCCACCATGTCCCTTGTTGGGAGCGAAGGTGGAAAGGCCATGCTCGTCGGGCTTGGAAAAGAAGACGATGCTGATGTCCACGCCTACCGAAAGGCTGGTGCTGCCGTTGTCTCTGCTCGAAAGAAGACGCACGGAACCGATCTCACCGTTCGTTTCGCTGGTGCTAGCATCGAATGCATGGGAGCGTTCGCAGAAGGAATGCTGCTCCGCGATTACTCCTACGACGAGTACAAGATGCAGAAGGAGGAAGACAAGGAAGCTGAACGCAGTGTACGCATTACATGCGATGAAGGTCAAGAGGAAGACTTGCAGGCGCTTGTCAACATCCACAGCGGTGTTGCATCCGGTGTCCACCTGTCTCGAGACCTCGGCAACTGTCCACCAAACGACATGTACCCTGAAGCGTTCTCGGACATGGCTTGGGAATGGGCCAAGCAATACGACAATGTCGAAGTGACCATCATCAACTACGAACATGCCATGAAAGCCGGCATGGGCGGTCTCGTCGCTGTCGGTATGGGTTCATCTCGAAAGCCATGCATGGTCATCTTCGAAATGAACAAGGAACTGCCAGGTCGCTGTCCTCTTCTCGTTGGGAAGGGAATCACCTTCGATACCGGTGGTATCTCACTCAAGCCAGGTGCCAACATGGACGAAATGAAATACGACATGGGTGGATCTGCAACAGTCTTTGGAACCATGCAAGCGCTCGCATCCACTGGATACGATGGCAAAGTGGTTGGAATTACATGCATGGCTGAAAACATGCCTGCTGCAAACGCACAACGCCCGGGTGACGTTATCACAACGCTCTCTCGCAAGACCATTGAAGTTCTCAACACCGACGCTGAAGGTCGATTGGTTCTCTCCGATGGATTGTGGAAGGCTGGTGAATTCGATCCTGAATTCATCATTGACTTTGCAACCCTCACCGGTGCTTGCGTTGTCGCTCTCGGTCACGAAGCTACAGGATTGTGGTCCAACGATGATGACTTCCGAACCAAGATTCACGAAGCAGGAAACGCTGTTGACGAATTGGCGTGGCCAATGCCGCTTCTACCAGCCTTCGAAAAGGAAATGACCGATTCGAAGATTGCTGACACACGCAATCTTGGTGCTGGACGCTGGGGCGGTGCCAACACTGCAGCAGCGTTCCTCAAGCAATTCGTTCCAAATCGAAACTACGATGAAGATGGTGAACAAATCACTTGGGCACACATGGACATTGCAGGAACGTACTGGGGTGCGAAGACCAACACCATGGTCGGAAACGGGGCAACAGGTATCCACGTCCGCACCATGTACCACTTGATCACCAACTGGAACAACTGAATGTGATGGTATGCGCAGGCCTGTTCTCTTCTCGGGAATTGTTTGCCTCCTCTTCCTTTCAGGATGTCTGGGTTCGGTTTTTGATGAAGATATTGAGACCGTTTTGAACGTGGAAGCCAACAACGAACGCGTTACAATTGAAACGATCTATGAACAAGGCGAACTCTCTTCTTCCTCAACTGAAACCATCGAATTTGATTTCTCAGGTTCGACCTCATTGGTAACAATCCGAACGTTTGGGCTCATCACGGATGATGGTCGTTCGTTCAGTATTGATGCGGATGAAGGAACGACCATCGCTCTGGATTTTGACCATCATGGAATGTACGAGGTTGAATTGTACGTTGTTGATTCAGAAAAGAACAATGTCACGACGACAAAGACAATTTTGGTTGAACAGACTATTCGATGGACTGAAGAAGGGACAGGAGACCCTCAATCCCTCTTCTTTGATGCACGACCTGGAAACGACGGCAACGCTCCTTCCTACGTTATGCTCAATTCAACCGTTGCAAACCCTTCACCGTTCCTCGAGTTGAATGGAAGAGACGTTGATGTCGAGTGGACGGTATTGAATGTCGAGGGACAATGCATGGGTAACCGAGAGATCGTCGAAAATGGAGGTAGTGTCACGTGGAACACGCTTCATTTTGCACCTATTGACATGCATGAAATCGAGATGACGATTCATGAAGGACAAGACGAAATCAACATCGAACATGTTGTTGCTCTTCGATACACCGAGTAATTCTCAAACAATCCCGTTGATAGCAACCGAGAAAGACTTTGTATTGCCTTTTTCACGTTTTGAATCAGGTGGTTTTTTGATTACTATCGCAGATGTGGAAGAGGCTCAACGTGCTTGGGGAGATGGAATCGTAAAAATCTCAACTGCACACAGTAATGGAGGAAACTACGTAGAAATCGCCACCCAACATGTTGAACAATTGTACGCGTACGACCTTAGTGAAGTCCTCTTCAAACCAACAATGGCTTCCATTGATCAATTCCGCCCAACGTTTGAGAGTGCTTTGTCCTATTTTGTAGCTTCAAACGGCGTTTGTGAGGAAGATAGCGGATTTGCAATTAAAGGCTGGACAGCTGTACGATTTGAGAATTCAGGTATTATCATCAACGCATCAAATGCTATCGCTATGGGCAACTACTTCTTCACAGACAAGGATGAAACTGAAACAAAGGTCGAGTATACGTTTGGATACATTCGCGATGGTTCAAGCAACCTTCGTATTGTCCTCCATCATTCCTCACTACCTGCTTCTTCATAGAATTGGCATCTAGTTTCCTGTACATGGGTAGGCATGAATAGAGCCCACTGCGAACCCATGTATTCGTTTACAATGTTCACAAGGGTGTTATGGCGGGACCCTTTGATTGGCTCCTTACCAATTCAAATGTGTGATTGTTACAAAAATGACCTTTTGCACTGTATTGCACACAATACGTCATGGTTTTGAAGTGCCTTTGCATTACTTCCCCGCTTATGGAGTCAATAATTCGAGGTGCTCGAAACGTAAAGAGAAAGCCCGGACGTAGCGTTGGGGTCGTTATCATCATTGGATTCTCACTCGCGATTTTCCTTACGTCAAGTATCGTTGCATCAAGCATTGAGGCACAAGCTGCAAATCTCGAAGATAGTCTCGGACGAACAATTGTCGTCACCGCCTCGGATGCGAGTTTCGATAGTTCCGCAACCATCAGTGAAGACATCCTCAACCTTACGAACAACATGAGCCAAGTTGAATCGGTTCAAACATTTGTCACAGAAGTTGACCGCTCCGGCATCAGTGCGATTCTTGCCCAAGGAGGCCCACCCAATCCAGAGGCCTTACGTGCAGCAGTCCGATTCATCTCAGGTCAAAACTTGAGTGCAGAACTTGAAGGATTTGTTTCAGAGGAATTGGTACTAGTTGATGGCAGGATGCTCAATGAGTCCGATTCTGGCTCATACAACGTGCTTCTTGGCGTGGAGGCTGCATTCTCCAGCGAAATAGGTGTTGGCGATTCTCTTGAACTCGAGGGGTTTTCTTTCAACATTGTTGGCCTGATCTCCGGCGAGGTTTTCCAAACGAATGCGACTATTTTGATGAGCATTGACATCGCTCAGGATATAACCGAAACCACAGGTTTCGACAAGGTGGTTATCACGATAGATTCGATTGAATTGGTCGATGATACGATGAATTTCTTGCGTTCTGAATACGGTGATGAGGTAACCGTTCAGACCGCATCGGACCAACAAGGTGACGACATCGCTCAATCAATCGATACGATTGGTGGCAATGCAGATTTTAGCGCCATGGCTGCACTCTTTGCAT
>JAAZUV010000035.1 GCA_018623995.1 Methanobacteriota archaeon | reverse complement strand
GTTCGGTTTCACGCTCAAAGCGGAAGCGAGCAAGACGGTTCTGGATTTCAGCCTCACGGGTGTTGCGATAGGAGGTGAACTCCTCATCGGAGCGTCGTGCAAGTTCAGCCTCAAGTTCGGTCTTGAGCACCTTGGAGATATCATCAACAGCCTTGGAGAAGGTGATATCGTACTTCTCCTTGAGTCGACCCTTTCTTTCGCTCAGTCGCTCGGAATGAGTTGCTTCGATTTGCTTCTGGATTTCAACACGTAGTTCATCACGACGTCGAGCGATTGCAAGTTCAACATCCTCACGCATACGCTCTTCCAAATCGTCCGTCTCTTGACGAAGTTGGACCTCAAGTTCTTGCTGCAACTGTTGAGCAATGTCTTCCTCAAGTCGTAGACTGCGACGATCGTATTCTGCACGAAGACGAGCTTCACGGTGTTGGAGTCGGTTGCGAAGTTGCTGCTCAAGACGTGTACGAATACCACGTCGAAGTTGCTCTTCTCGTTCGGCGAGACGGGCTTTGTGACCTTCTTCCAAGATTTCTATTTCCTTGTTTTCCATTTCGACGAAACGAGTTTCCATCTCCTTTTCGATGTCTGCCTCAAGTTCGCGAATCTTTCGCTGTAGGCGTTGATTGTATTCGAGTGCAAGTCGCTCCTTTTGCAGGGCGAGACGTCGGCGGTGCTCGTCTTGAAGTTGGACTTCAATCGACTGCTTGATGGTCTCCTTGTGCTCTTCGAGTCGGCGGTCGTGCTCGTGCTCAAGTTGGTTCTGAAGGTTGGAGATTTCACGGCTCAATCGAAGATCGAGCTGTTCTCGCATGCGTGTTTCTTCGGAAGCAAGAGCGGAACGTTCCATCTCAGCCAGTTCGACTTCCATCTCTGAACGCATTTCCTTTTCAAGTGCATCGAGGGTAAGTTCGTGTTGAACAGCAAGGTCGTTGGCAATGGCATCTTGCATGGCTGCAACACGCTCTGAAATCGCTTGTTGACGAAGTCGACGTTCACGTCGGATGTCGGCTCGCATACGCTCTTCTTCTCGGAAGCGAGCACTTGTCAGAAGAGCCTGGTCGGTCGAAACCTTTGGTGAGGAAGTGAATTGGCTGCGAAGGGCAGCAAGGCTGAGACGATCGGCGTTGGCACGCTTCTTTCGAGCAGCGTCCAAAGCATCATCCTGCCTGCTCTCGCTAGCACTCATAGCATCCCATCCGAGTGTGTATCGACCTTTCTTCCTACATAAGGTGCGCGACGTTCATCATGAACAAAAGCGCGATTTAGAGACGGTTTTTGCTTGCGCAATCAGGCTTCTTCATCATGCCCAACTTCTGGCGGTTGTGGCTTGACGATGTAGTAAATGGCGAGGAGAGACGATGAGAAGAACAGCCAGCCTGCAGGGGCGATATCGCCACCAAGTTCGAGACTCACATCGGAAGCACCGGTACGAATGAGAGCCCAAGTGATAGCAGTGAGGAGACAAATCATTTGGATGATGGACAATTTCATATCCAATCCACCTTTGAGTTTTGACAATCGACGATCGGAGATCATCAAGGCTCCTGAAATGAACATGATGGGAAGAATGACGATGTCGAGTCCTGGTGTTGCATGGCAGGCGTAATCGATGCCTTCACCGAGGCAAATCTCTGCATTCTTGAGGTCGGGTCCAACGCCAAGTAACGGCTGAAGCCAAACAAAGCCTGCTGCGCTCATCAAAACCATGGCGTTTCCCGGAGATGATAAGCCGTGGAAATAGGGCAGATTGCTCCCCTCTTCATGCTGAAAGCGTGCAAGCCGAAGCATTCCGGTTCCTATGATCCAGAAACCTGCAATTCCCAACGAGATGGTCCAAATTGGTGTTGCCTCACCCCAACGACCAAACATGATGAACATCATCAATGCCGGTGCAACGCAGAATGAAAGACAATCCGACATGATGTCGAGTGAACCGCCAAGCAGCTTTTGCTTGGAATATCTTCTGGCGACCGGGCCATCGATGATGTCGCCCACCACTGACAAGAAGATGCAAAGCATGGATGCCCAGATGTATTTGGTCGCCAATCCTTCCGAATACGGATCGCTGAGTGTATCATCAACAGCAAGAATCAGGAAGAAGATGGACAACGTTCCAAACATGGCGTTTGTGAGCGTGATGTAATCTGCAAGCCCAGTCAGCTTGAACGTTGATTTCATGGCAACAACTCAGAAGCTCACTTTAAATCCAGTATCGCAAGCAGGGCAGGTAATCATACGTTGTCCTGGTCGTTGCTTCATTCGCAATCCTCGGTGACATGAAGGACATTCAATCTCAACACGAATGACCTTCGCTGCAAGGGTGAATTGTGTATCACAGCCACCGCATCGCAATTCTGCTGGTCGTTCATCGACTCCTGCAATGAGTACTTTTGAGCAAGATGGACAGGAAATTCGTTCTTTCATCCACTGGGTTCGAGTGGGTTCGTGATCTGTACGAACGTTGGCACCGCATAGTTCACACTGGATTTCACCGAGTTTGGAAGGCAACAGTCCATTGCACTTCGGGCACGAAAGAGGCGGGGGAGCAATTCTCGACTCGATGATGAATTCTTCGTCCATGTTACTCCATCCTGCTTTTTATTTTGGATTGTTCGCTCGATAACCAGAGAATGCATTCATTCATCATCGTCTTTCTTGACTCCCACAAGAATGATTTTTCCTGGAAGGAAGTTCCATGGAAGATCCAGAGGAATGTTGTACTCTTGAGCAAGTTTTTGCACCAATTGCTTGGCTCCAACTTGCCCTCTTGAATCCTTGAGATCAATAGCATGCACATGCGTCAACTTGGACAATTCATCCAGTGGCGAAGATGCTGCTCCAGCCTCCGATCCACCCATCGATGGAAGAGGCACTTCCTTGACCATTCGCCACCAGCGAGCACGTCCTACATCACGATGGTTCTCAATGAGGCCAACTTTGACCAAACGCTTGAGGTGGTGGTAGAGATTGTAACGATCGACATTGAGTGCGGCTTGAAGTTGCACCGTACTCATTTCCGTCGTTTGCGATAGAGCTTGATATGCACCCTGACGGGTTGGGTGGGTCAATGCTGCTACCAAAGGGTCTGTCCTCACTCTGCTCATCGGCTCACCGATTAGGACTCAAACCTACTTCCGTTTGAAGATATCCTCTCAACTTCGCATTTCGCTCAGTTGTTTCAGACCTGTATCAAGTGCAATTCTCGTTGCTTTCCACATCTCAAGGAAGGTTTCCTTGACCAACGTGAGGGTTCCTGTTCCTTCTGCGAGCCGTGCACCATTGAGAATCACGAGGATGACCGAGGCTTCATGCACCAGTACGCCAACCCAAAGAGCATCATAGAAGCCATTGACGACGGCATACACCAGCGTGAAAGTAACGAGAATCGAGAAGGAAAGGTTCTGCCGGAAGTTGCGTTCTGTACGTCGAGCCAACTTGAGGAGATCGGCAAGCATCCGCGGGTCGTCCCCAGGGATCATCACATCTGCAGCCTCTACGTTGACCGATTCTCCTGAGCCAACGGCTACACCAACGTCAGCAACCGCCAGTGCTGCTGCATCATTGAAACCATCGCCAACCATCATTGTGACAGCTATTTCAGAACGACTACGGACAACATCGACTTTATCCTCTGGCGATTGATTTCCAAACGCATCGGTCTTAGAAAGGCCAACCGTGGATGCGAAGCGGTCCACAGCACCTTGTTGATCGCCAGACAGAATCTGTACATGAATGCCCATCTTGTGCAATTCAGGAATCAGTTCATCCGCTCCTTGACGGGTATCATCGTGAACGAACGTAAACAATGCAACGCATTTTCCTCCCTTTGTGAGAACCGATGCCCCGTGCCCTTGTGATTCAGCAAGCATAACTTCTTTCTTCAACTCTGCAGGAATCTCAATGTTGTACTGAACGAGTGCATCAGGACGCAACATCAGGACCTCATCCTTGTTTTGCGTGGCCTGTATTCCGGCATTGACGTCCTTGATGTTGGTGACTTTGGAGGCGTTGATCGATTGTTCGTCGGCAAACTCCCGGAGTGCTTCAGCATACGGGTGCGAAGAGCGTGCTTCAATCCCCGCAGCAAGTCCAATCGCAGCATCACGGCGGCGACCTTTCGCAGTGACGACTTTTCCAATGGATGGTTTTCCTGAGGTGAGCGTTCCGGTTTTATCGAGGAATACGTGGTTGACTTTTGCGAGTCGTTCGAGAACGTCACCGCCTCGAGCAATGGCGCCCATCTGTGCAGAATTCGCCAACGCTGCAGCGTGTGGGACTGGCGCAGCAAGGAGCAGAGCACACGGACAAGAGACAACCCAAAGCAACAAAACAATCTTCCAGTTTTCTGGGTAAAGGAACCAGTACACAAAGAAGGCTCCAAAGATAACAAAGGGAACCCAAATGGCTGTGAAGCGTTCGATAGCCGCTTGCAATCGAGGTGGTTCATCTCGATAGGTATGAACGGTTTCGATCAGTTCGAACAGTTGTGTATTCTCGCCAACAGCCTCCACTTCAAGCACCACAGGTCCACGCGATAAGACGAGACCAGCTTGTACGAAGTCGCCCTCATCAATGTCAACTGGAACCGATTCACCTGTCAGCGGCGCTTTGTTCAGCGCACCTGTACCCTCAACGACCCGTCCGTCTGCAGGGACAAGTTCACCGCTTCGCACTTCGATGAAATCACCTTTCCGAAGAAGATCAATTGGAATCTGTTGCGGTTCATGTTCAACATTCGCTGGCTTGAGTGAATTGGTCTGTGGCATGATTGAGAGCGAGCCAAGCGAAATGCTTGTTGGATTAAAGCTCGGTTGCTTGTGCCGGTGCACTTTACGAGCGATCCTGGGAAGGCGATCGAGACCACCCTGCATGGCTTCTCGAGCTTTCATCAAGGCATCACCTTCAAGATGAACCGTGACAGCAACGAGGATAGAAACAATCAGGGCTTCCTCCCACATCATGAGGCCACAGGCTCCGATCACAGCAAGACTTGTCAGGACTTGGAAGCCCAACTGAAGCGAAATCATACTTGCCAAAGCCTGCTTGAACATCTGGTAACTCGATACGAGAATGCCAGGAATCGCAATCAAGGCAGGAATCCATCCTTCGATTCCAAGGAATTCAAGAACAAAGAGAGCAAAAAGAATCGGTACAGCGAAGGCTGCTCCGAGTAGACGCATCTGGTCTGGGCGTAGACGATTGGAAATGGCAGTAACATATTCTGGCTCAGAACCGCACACATGAGCAATGGCACTGTCCCGCTTCTTGAGCAATTCTTTGTCTGCTATACTCACCATCTGAAGGAGAATTCGTCCGTCTTTTTCGATCTCTGCATCAAGAATGCCCGGCTGTAGGCAGAACAATCGCTTAAGATCACGGAGCGTCGTATTGTTGCGTTTTGCAACGTTTTCGGCCTTGATGCCTTTGAGATGATGATGTTCCGTATCAGGAGCGTGTCCAAGTGAGCGAAGCGCGCTTGAAACTTCAGAGAGCGATCCTTTTTCCAAATCGAGTTCAAGTTTCACGTCGCCCCGTGTTGCGGAGACTGCTGGTGCTTTTACTTGAGGAAGAATTCGAAGCGCAGTCATGGCTTTACCGGCACAATCCGGACAATCCATGCCAACCAGAGGCCATTCAACCTTGTAGCAACCAGTCGCTTGTTCTACAATCTCGGAATCAAGAACCACAACGGACTCAAGAACCTGTTCTGATGGCGCTTGAACATTTTTTTCACCGCTGACTTGAGGTTCATCATCCTCCAGCGAGAAAAATACGTCCTCACTGTCTCCCCCCATGTGGATACTGCTGGATTCCTGTTTGATTAAGGCTGTGATATCGTGATTTCTTGCATGGTGAGAATCTTCTTGAAACATGAGGCGTTGGTTGCAACATGGAGTGGCTTCCGCCGGGATGGTGTCCTCGTATCGTTGCTTTCGATATTGATGGGACGCTAACCGACGAAAACAAGCGCTTGGACATGCATGCAGTTGAAGCCTTACGGCGACTTGAAGACGCAGGCATCCCTGTCATCCTTGCGACAGGAAACGTTCGTGCGATCACGTATGGGTTGTGGCGATTTATCGGACTCAGTGGCCCAATGTGTTGTGAAAACGGTGGCGTGTTGTGGCATCCGGATTGGGATGAACCCTTGGTTCGAGCATCCGGAGATGAAGCAAAGAAAGCTGCTGAATGGCTTCAATCGCAACATTCTGAAATCGATGCAAGAGGCATTCAAACCAACGCTTGGAGAGAGAGCGAGTGGTGTCTGTTCGCAGATGAGGACCTTCAATTGGTCACATCATCCATTGATGAAAGCGATTGGTCAAATCTTGACGTTGTTCGAACTGGTTTTGCGATTCACCTGATGGAACCACATCTCTCCAAAGGCAGTGGCTTGGAAATGATTCTCGAGCGAATGGGGATCGAAGCATCCGAACTACTCTCCGTTGGTGATGCTCCAAACGATCTCTCGATGTTTGCCATGTCGGGTTGGTCGGTTGCGGTGGGAACGCCCTTTGCGGATGTTCGAGATGCAGCAGACGTTGTTTCACCCTATCCAAACAGTGCTACCATCGCTCCTCTTGTCGATGCAATTCTGGCTGTCCATTCGGCTCAAGAATTATGATGCGAATTGAACTGGTTCAAGCATGGTCACCTACGTGGTCGATTCAAATTGCTTCATTCACATGGGTGGAATGGCATCGACAAGCATCCTCGACGATCTCAAGTCTGCTCTGAAAACGATGCACGTCACCAAAGGCGTTCATGGTGAAATCCAGAACGTTCGTTATCAACGATGGAAGCAAAAGCCAAACCTGTTGAACCACATCAAACCGATGTTGACCACACACGACGTTTCAGATGACCAAATTCGTGGATTGGGAGCAAAGATTGGGGAGCGAGCTTCGCCACAAGATGTTGACCTCTCGCTGATGGTGCTTGCACACGATCTGCAACGCGATGGCCATCATGTGATTCTCGTGACGGACGATTTCAAGATGGCTAAGGCTACAGAAGAACACCAACTTGCAAGCGAAGTGTGCCCTCCATCCACCTTCTTTGAGCGACTCTCAACCAAAGCCAAAGGGAAGCATGCCTCCGAGTTACGCCGTCTTGGTCGTCGTATACGCGCAGCAGAAATGCAGTATGCGATCAGTCGACGCAACGAATACGACGTTCAAGCCAAGATCACTTGGATGGTCGACTCGTTGTTGTCCAGTCCACAAGCCAAACCCGTTTCGAAACCTGTTCAGAGCAATGAAGGTTCGAGTGTAAACCTCCTCAACCAACTGCATCGTATGATGAACGGAGAGGAGATCAAAACGAATCTCCGAAAGAAACTCACACCACTGAAATCAAGTTGTCAAACCATGATGGAATTGGAGCAGCACGTTGCTCAACTGAAGCAGAAACTCACACAAGAGTCGCTCGATGAAATCATTGTTGAAACACAAACCATGATCGCTGATTGTCTCGAAAATGCTGGTATCGATTTGGCTCCTTTGGACCGAGAACTCGTCGATGTAGCTCATCGATTCCATTCTCGAATCCTCGTTCGTGCCGAAATGGCACTTGCCATCATGAAGCGAATGAAAGGCGATGCGATTGGCTCACATCTTCACCTCTCCACGGCATTGTTCCAAGCAACGCACGTCGATGAGGACACCATTGAAGCACGTATTCTCGCTCGTCTTGCCGTCCTGGCTCTTTCGACCGACAAGGTCGAGAAAGCCATTCGCTTGTCAACCTCTTCATTGGGCTTGAATACGCTCAGTGTGCCGATGAGGCTTAAGCAACACATCGTTCAAGCCATGGCATTGTACATGGCAGGAGCATCTTCGGATGAAGCCCTGAAGCATGCACAAGCCTTGGTTCGAGATGATGTTGCCATGGCCGCTCAAGCATTAACCGAACTTGGAGAATCCTTCCTTGCACTCAATCGTCCGGACTTTGCCATCGAACTGTTCGATGAAGCATTGGAATGTGTTTCTGCTGAGCAGAGCATGAGCGAAGAGCTTGGTGAATTGATTCTTCTCGCCCATCGAGCGATGGAAGATGACAACGAAATCGAAGGATTGCGTCAAATTCTTGACCAAATTCATCAACAAACCGTTGAGCAAGAAAAGCAAGTTGAGGAAGTGGTTGAACAAATCAGTAAGCGACAGGAAGGCTCTGCTGAATTGACCTTTTCGAACGAATGGGAAGATGCGAGCAGTGTGCTCGATGATGAGCGCCCGTTGTACATCTCAAATGTTGTCGGTGAAGCCTCTGAAGAGCAACTGATTCTCGCTGAACATCCTTCCTTGGGCAGCGTTGGTATCTGGCTACCAGCAAAGGCAGATGCTCCACAACCGGGGGCGAGAATCACACTCACCAATGGTCGTGTGAAGATTGCTGATCCACCAAAGAATCTGGTTGAATCCTATGCCATTCGTGCATTGATCGCCATTGAATTCCCGGAAAGTTTGGTGTTCCAATCGTTGACGAGCGATGCGCAAGAAGAACTCGAAGATCTGTGAAATCGTGGTGCCGGGGGCAGGATTCGAACCTGCGAAGCATTACGCAGAGGATCTTGAGTCCACCCCCTTTGACCGCTCGGGAACCCCGGCACTTGGGCTCCCCTCGATGGTCTTCTTCTTGACTATTCCTCTTGGTCAGCATCATCCAAACCGGACGGTCGAGGCGGAGGAAGGTCCTCTTCTTCGTACTCTTCGAACTCATCATAGAGCGATTGTATGCGTTGACGTCGCATCAGGATCGAAGCAACAACTGCTCCAGCAGCGAGAAGAACAAGCAGTACATTGAGTCCAAGTTCAGAATTCGAGGATTTAGCATCAACATCTTCGTATTGGACATCAGCGAGTGGAACCGGAATCAACAATGGATCATCATCGATTTGAATGACCATGCCAAGACGGCCTGTTGTCCATGCTTCGACGGTCCAAACCACGCTCTTCTGTTCATCTGGCTCGAGGAAGAATGTTGCATCTCCGAGGACCAATCCATCGGCATCCATGAGCGTGACGTTGGTCGAACCGTTGAGATATCCAAGATTTTCCAACGTGAATTCAATCGTGATGATATCGCCAAGAACGGGGCGATACGGTTCCGCATTGATGGAGGTCGGCGTTGGTTCATAAGCCATCCAAACGATGTACACGTCCAAAGGCATCAAGGCTGTTCCTTGACCAGACAGAAGGTTTCCAGCACGATCGTTGTGTGTGAACCAAACACTGAGTCGATCGCTCTTCTCGAAGGCTACACCTTGCGATTCGATATCGAGTGTGGTTGAGAAGGAAGCGATGTTTCCTGTCGTCCCAACGTGCGTCATCGGGATGGATGAGGTGGAATCGGAAACAACAATGCCTCCACGAACGAAGCACCAATGCAATTCTACGCCTTGTTTTGGAACGCCGAAATCGTCCTGAATGGAGATTTGAACAGGAATGTCGTTGATTTGCAATGAATCCAAATTGGTCAGCGTACCTGGTTCAAGGGAAACAGTTGGAGCTTGTGAATCGAGCAGCAATTCGACCAGGAGATCGTTTTGAACGTCAAACACGCTCCCTGTCATTTCGATGTTCAATTCGCCTTCACCTTGAGGCAACGTGGTTTGATTGACCACCAAGCGATGACGACTCTGCCCTTGACTGTCGACGAGTTCTGCTGTCACAGCATGACGGATACCGAATGAGGAGAGATTGTAATGCATGCGCGTATCAAATGGGATGTTCAAGGCCTGTTCATCGGTTTCATGATGAACGACGATGATGTCAATATCTGCGAAATCGTTCGGATGCAAGGTAAGAACGCCTTCATCAAGGATGCCAAACGGTGCGACTCGATCGATGATGGAATCAATCTGCAACTCGAGGCGTGTATGCGTTGACCAGTTGGCTGCTGTGAGGTAGTTTCCACCCAAACCAACATCTTGAGCCTCATCGATGACCTTGATCGATGGCGTGAAGGCTGCATCGCTCCATTGGTGCATTGTATCCCAACGGAGTTGGAAGGCAACATCGACGGTGTATCGCATCGTCAAATCGTCCTTGGTTGTTGTAATGGTTGGTGGTGCAACAAAACAGGTCACATCGGCCGTGATGTCTCCGAAACGAGGAGCGTAGTTGATCCAACAGTCCTCATGCAGCGAATTCATCAAACCGATGTTAATGAAATCAAGGCTTTCAATTCCGTTGCCATCGATGAGATCGAATTGGAAATGGTGCTCTTGGCCTGGGAACAGGTTTCCATTGATGGTGTCCAGCGTAACCGTATCCATATCGAGCAACGTTGCTTGTCGAGGTTGAACCAATATGGTTGCAACATCGTTGTCCTCTCCGAACGAACCGCCTGATTGCAAGGCATTCCCTGCAAGGTCTTGACCCATGACGACAACGCTCAACCGGCCTTGTTGTTCACCTGGACGCAGAATTGCGTCAACGTCGAGCAGTGGTAAGTCAATCTCGGCTTGGAGAGCACCACGGTTGACATTGGCATTCATCGATTGATATTCACTCTCTTCCATGATGCCATTGTCGTTCGCATCGTCTTGATGTTCGGACCATGTGTAGATTGTGAGTGGTGATTCCAATCCTTCTGCATCTTCGACGTACAATCGCAACGGAACATCCCGGTCAGGAAGCCAAACGTGGTTGTCTGCAGGCTGCAATCCACTTGGATCGAGAATTTCCAATCCGATGACATCTGGAGGATTCTTGTCGTACATCAATTCGAAGAACGTTGATTGTGCTGTCTGATCGAGTGACGTTGTTGTTTCAAAGCCAGAAGGTCCACAACGAGTCAGAAGAATTCGTGCCTCAAGACGCGTATCGCTTGGCAGGGAGGATGCATCAGGTATGGACAAAGGAATGGCAAATCGACCTTGGTCATCGACGGCCGATGCATTGGAGATGGACCATACGATCGGATCTCCGTCCCACGTGTCTGGACCGTTGAGGTTCAATGGAGGAATGGCATGAATTTCGACGGTGACTTCAGCTTCGTCTTCACCGACCCATGCATCCGCAATACCTTGGAATCGAACTTGTCCTTG
>JAAZUV010000003.1 GCA_018623995.1 Methanobacteriota archaeon | reverse complement strand
GAGCGCTTCCGTCGCCGTGTTTTGCATGTTCGTCGTGTTCTCAGCGACCCATCCACAACGTCGTTCACCTTGGTGACGATTCCAGAACGTATGGGGGTAAATGAAACGGTTCGAGCCAATCAATCTCTTGGTGAATACGATTTGCCCGTAACAGGATGTCTGGTCAACCGGGTAACACCTGAACTAGACCATCCGTTCCTACAACGACGCCGCTCCGAAGAGCAAGGTCATATTTCGGAATTGGAAGAAACACTCGACATACCAGTGACCACAATGGAACTCTTTGACTCTGAAGTGCAAGGTTTGGAACGATTGCGCACATACGGTCAACTCTTGTACGGAGAACCGTCTCAACTTGATGAGGAACTAGGGCCCTACCCAGTCGGTGATCGATTGAGTCACTCGATTCATCGCGGAACGTATGTTGAGCAAGGTGATGGTATAGAAATCATTCATTTGCACTTTCCTGGTTTGGAGCGAGAAGATCTTTCCCTTCGCAGCGAGGAAGGAATTCTCTATGTTGGCGTAAATGGGCGCGAACACGCCATTCCAACCACATCGCCTGCAAAATCAACTCAGGTCAAAGCAAAACTCGAAAACGATGTCCTTCGGCTTGAAGTTCCGGTCGATGAATAAACCTCCGTTGGATTGAAAGGAGAAGGCTTGGTGGACAATGTATGGCGCTTGAAGGCCTCTCACGTGGGATTTTCCGTTCACTCGGATTTCTGCGAAGCAAGCGTCGTTTAAACGAGGAAGAACTCAAGGAAATGACGAAGAGTCTTCGTCGAGCACTTCAAGAGGCTGATTTCAACGTTCGCCAAACCAAAGAAATTGTTGATCGATTGGAAGAACGGATGAGGGAAGAAGAGCCACGCCCAGGGCTCGATCTTCAAACACATGCAATGAACATTCTCTACCTTGAGTTGGTTCGTCTTCTTGGTAGCAATCATGAATTCCAACCACGTGGAGCAACATTGCTTCTCGTCGGCCTCTACGGTCAAGGAAAGACAACAACAACGGCAAAATTGGCTGAGTGGTATCGAAAGAAACACGGTTTGCGTGTAGCAGTTATTGAGGCTGACGTCCATCGTCCGGGTGCCTACGCTCAACTTTCGCAACTGCTTGAGGATTCGACCGTCATGGTATATGGTGAACCCGAAGAGAAAGATGCTGCGACCATTGTTCGTAATGGTCTTGCAGCATGTGCTGCTGCAGACTTGGTCATCGTCGATACAGCTGGTCGACATCAACTTGATGAGGAGCTTGTCGATGAGTTGGAACGTATCGCTTCGATCACACGAGCGACAGAACGTTGGTTGGTCATCGATGCACAGGTCGGACAAGCCGCAGGTCCTGTCGCTGCATCGTTCCATGACCTTGCTGGTGTAACAGGTATTGTCGTTACCAAATTGGATGGTACTGCTCGTGGTGGTGGCGCATTGTCAGCCGTCGCTGCTACAGGTGCACCGTTGGTACACATTGGTGTTGGGGAAAAGGTATCCGATTTGGAAAAGTTCGAAGCAGATCGTTTCATTTCAAGACTGCTCGGAATGGGTGATATTCGTGGCCTCATTGACCTTGCTCCAGAAGACATGGATGAGGAAGAGGCAATGCGTTTAACGCAGCGCCTCATGTCTGGAAGATTCACGCTCAATGACATGTACAAACAGATGGAAATGATGGCGAAAGTCGGAACCATTGACAAACTGATGTCCTTCCTTCCAGGAAGCATGTTTGGAGGGCTGGGCGGCATGTCCAAGTCACAGAAAGAAGCCATGCAAGGCAACTTGGATCGTTATCGGACCATCATGGATTCTATGACGGCTTGGGAAAAGAACGAACCTGCGAAAATCAAAGCAGAACGAATTCAGCGAATTGCCCGCGGTTCCGGTGTCAAGGAAAAAGATGTCCGTGAACTCATTGCACAATGGAAGCGTTCTCGAAAAATGATGAAAGGAATGGGTGGGAACCGCAAGTTGAACAAACAAATGCGGAAGATGATGAAGGATGGAGAGATGGATATGGATCCATCGTCATTCGGCATGTGATCCGAGCGTGATTGTATGCGCCTCTATCACAATCCACGATGCTCCAAATCTCGACAAGCAGTTGCTCTCCTCACTGAAGCAGGTATTGAGTTTGAGGACTACCGATACCTTTCAGAAGGTCTCCATTCAGACGATATCGAGATATTGTCTACCTTGCCTGGAATTGTTCGTCCAAAGGATGTGGTTGGGGATGTTGATGTCAAGAGTCTTGATTCGAATGGAATTCAAACGCTACTCAAAGAGCAACCTAAATGCCTCGAGCGGCCGGTTTTGGTCATGGAAGGACAAGCCGTTGTAGGCAGGCCGCCTGAACGAATTCTTGAGTTTCTACAATCTCAGTAGGTCTTTGCAAGCAACACACGGCGCTTCGTCAGCGTTCCACTCATGTGACAAGGTCGTTCCTCATCATATTCATCGGTCGAATCGCCGAGGAATGTTAAACCAGTTGTCCGTTCAATAATTTCTGCATGGGCGTCAGAACCATCGAATGGAAGTTCGTAGATGTGTCCTTCTTTGATCTCACCATTCATGGTCCAGTTGCCGTTGTCTTCGGTAAACGCTGGTAGTGGCTGAATAACCTGCGCCATGTGCGCAGTTGAACGTTCTCGTAGAACATCTGAGATTTCGTTAAGGACCTCGTTGACGGAATGGACAATTGTTTCCATCGGCAGAGGCTGCTTTCCTCCAGTTCGCTTCGCTGCAAATGCAGTCCCTTGTTCGACATCACGTGGGCCGATGTCCAATCGAAGTGGTACACCTTTGATTTCCCAGTCATAGTATTTCTGTCCTGGGTGAAGATCTCTGTCATCAACATGAACTCGCAATCCAGCGTTACGAAGTGTTTCAGCGACATCATGAGATATTGCTACAGTATCAACATCTGAATTCTTTCGAATCATTGGACAAACAACCACTTGCCATGGTGCTATGGCAGGTGGCATGATCAATCCAGAATCATCACCATGCATACCTACGACTGCTCCTAGCAGGCGTTCAGACATACCATAGGTCGTCTGATGGACGTGTTGTTGCTTTGCCTCAAGATTTTCGTACGTAATATCGAAGGCCTTTGCCCACTGATCAAGGTAATGGTGGCAACTCGCCACCTGCAAAGTACGGCCATTTGGCATCACCGCATCGATGCCGATGGTGTAGTGTGCTCCAGGGAACGTATCCCATACTGGACGCTTTGCCTTGATGATCGGCAAACATAATTTGTCCATGAGTCGGTCGACAATTTCCAAGTCTTGCTCGATTTGACGTGTTGCATCTGCCTCATCTGCGTGAGCAGTATGCGCCTCAAAGAAGTGAATCTCTCGAACACGAATAAACGAACGTGTCTGTTTTGTTTCGTAGCGGAAGGTATTGACCATTTGGTAGACCTTCAAAGGCAGGTCCTTGTGACTTCGAATCCATAAGGGAAACATGGTGTACATTGCTGTTTCACTTGTTGGTCGCAGAAACATCGGAATGTCAAGTTCATTTTCACCAGCGTGCTTGACCCAATAGACTTCTTTCTTGAAACCAGCTTCTTCATCTTCATCTCGGAGTTCATCGGGATCAACACCTTCCTCTCTTGCCCGCTTAAGACGTGCAACCAAGGCATTCTCTTTTTCCAGTAAATCTTCAGGAATGAGCAATGGGAAATTGACTTCTTCATGGCCTGTACGATCCATTTCTGAATGTGTAAGTGCATCAATTTGACGCATGGCCTTCCACCCATACGGCCGCCATACGTCCATGCCCTTGATGGGATAGCGCTTGTCAACAAGTTCAGCCGCTTCAACGATGAATGGGTACCAAGCGTTGAAATCTTCAACTTTGCTTGGAATTCCTCGCTTTGCCTTTGCAGGTTTCCCCATAGTTGCCCCTTTCAACACCTGCTCATCAAGATGACGGAGGTTTCTTTCCTAGCATGTCGAAGTTCACGACTTCTTTCGCAGCAGGAATGTCATGGCCAAAAGACCTACGATAGCGACAATATCTGGAATACCAACGACGCCTTCAGTTACCGGAAGGCTCCAGCCATTGATGGAATCAAGACGATACAATTCCATGAGATTCATCTTCGTGTGACCCTCATTAGCACATGCGTTGGTGCACATCGAACCAACGAGGGAATGCAAATACCCAAACATGTTGACGACAACTGTGATGAGTCCGAGGATGGACAGATAACTCAGTATTCCAAAGGATTTCTTCCCCTTGGATTCTGGTGTTGCAGGAATTGGTGCAATTGGAGGAAGTTCAGCAGCAGGTGCCGGAGGATGTTCCAATGCAACATCCCCGATGACTTCAATCATCATATCTGTCGCTGGAAGGGGCGCAGATGGAGCAGCAGGATCTTCAAAATCTCGTAGTTTCTTTGGTTGAACCGGTTGGATTTTAATTCCGTAAAGACGGTCTGCTAGAGAGGCTAGGGCAGGGTCTTCAGCAACTTCGGCAGCATCCAACTCTCCATCGAGGAGCCGTTGCAGACGTTCCTGAATATCACTCATTGAGGTCCCTCAGTGGTATGGGCTGATGCTCCATCATTGATGAAGCCTCCTTTTGTGATGCTTGATGATTTCAGGCCTTACCCGCAGCTTCAACTTCTGCCCAGTCACGCATGAACCCTTCCAGTCCTTTGTCGGTAAGTGGGTGTTTCATGAGTTGTCGGAAAATCTTCGCAGGCATGGTAGCAGTATGCGCCCCTAGTTGCATGCATTGAAGCACATGCGTTGGATGACGGATGGATGCTGCGAGTACTTTCGTAGAAATGTCGTACTTCTCCCAGGTTTCCATGATCTCAGCAATGAGGTTCATTCCATCATGCCCGGTATCGTCGATACGACCGATAAACGGAGAAACGTACGTAGCCCCTGCTTTAGCGGCCATCAATGCTTGAGATGCTGAGAAGATGAGTGTGACGTTGGTATCTACACCTTCTTCTGTCAATACCTTCGTTGCAGCAAGTCCCTCTGGCGTACAAGGTATCTTAATGATGACATTTTCTGGTAATTCGGCCTTAAGTTGTCGTGCTTGTTCAAGCATACCTTGTGTGTCCATAGCCGTCACTTCTGCTGAAATCGGACCTGAGCAAATCCCAGCAATTTCTCGGACAACCTCTTTGAAATCGCGTCCACTTTTCTTGATCAGTGAAGGATTGGTTGTGACACCGTCGAGGATTCCCCAAGCAGCAATTTCACGAATTTCGTCGACATCGGCAGTATCAAGGAAGAACTCCATGAACGTTCGTTGAATTGGCGATTCATGAACATGATGGTTGCATCACTTGCGGTTCATGGCTCGCTGTGCGGCTTTCACGATGTGAGGTGCGCTGAGCTCCATGAGTTCAAGCATTTCATCCGCTTGACCAGATTCTCCAAATCGGTCATTCACACCAACACGCTCCAACGGGGTACACGATGATGCGGAGAGATGTTCTGCTACTGCGCCGCCAAGTCCACCGATAACAGAGTGATCTTCTGCGGTGACAATTGCTCCACACCGTTCTGCAACACGATCAACCAAATCTGTGTCAAGCGGCTTAATGGTGTGCATGTCGATAACAGTTGCATGTACACCCTGTTCGCTTAACGCATCAGCTGCTTTGAGTGCTTCAGAAACAAGAACGCCACAGGCAATGATTGCAACATCCACTCCTTCACGCAATTCGATTCCTTTTCCAATTTGAATCGTACTTGGGTCAACGTCGTCGTACAAGACGGGGGTCTTGTTTCGAGCGGTTCGCATGTAGGAAGGGCTGTTCGAATCGGCAAGTTGTTTGGTCAACAATCGTGTACTTACATCGTCACATGGATGGAGTACCGTAACGTTGGGTAGAGTTCGATAAATGGCCAAATCTTCGATCGATTGGGCAGATGAACCATCCGTCCCGGTGTGAGTACCGCCGTGTGAACCGCACACGTGGACAGCAAGATTGGGCCGGGCTACACCATTCCTCATTTGTTCAAAGGCTCGTTCTGTGAAAATTGCAAACGTCGAAGCAAATGGAATGTACCCACTTGATGCCATTCCTGCAGCGACGAGGAGCATGTTTTGCTCTCCAATCCCACACGAGATAGTCCGTTCTGGGTGTGCCTTTCGGAAATGCAAGGATTTTGTTGACTTTCCGAGATCAGCTTCGAGGACAACAACCTTGTCGTTGTCTGCGAGTTCAAGCAATGCTTGCCCATAGCCGTCTCGAGTAGCTGCCATTCGACTCATTCGACCGCCCCCAACTCGTTCATTGCAATTTCAAACTGCTCATCGTTCGGTGCAGCACCATGGAACGAAGGATTGTCTTCCATGTAGGAGACGCCCTTTCCTTTGATTGTTTGTGCAATAAGTATCGAAGGAGCATTGTTGGACTCGTCGAGGAACTTGATGCCATCGACAATCTCGGTCATGTTGTGTCCGTCAATTTCCATGACGTTCCATCCAAATGCTTTCCACTTGGCAGGAATATCGAACATCCGCATTTGTTCAAGACAAAAATCATCGTTCTGAATTCGATTGCGGTCAAGAATGACTTTGAGGTTACCGAGTTCATGGTGGGTTGCAGCCATAGCTGCTTCCCAAACAGACCCCTCCTGAATTTCACCATCGCCAAGCATGACGAATGCACGTCGCTCACTGCCTTCAAGTCGTGCTGCGAGGGCACAACCCATGCCAAAGGAGAGTCCCATGCCGAGGCTTCCAGCACTGAAATCTACACCCGGGCACCACTTCATGTCGACGTGGCCTTGACAAATTCCTCCAAGAACTCGATACGAGTGCAAATCATCGTGCGAAATGAATCCTTTTTCTGCCAAAAGAGCATACATGCCAGGTGATGCGTGGCCCTTGGAGAGAATGAATCGGTCTCTGTCGTCCCAGTCAGGATCGTCAGGTCGAACACGTAGAGACGTCGAATAGAGAGCTGCCATCAAGTCGATTTCAGATAGGGAACCACCTGGATGCCCTGCTTGCGCACGATGGACCATTTTCACGATTTCAATTCGACAACGTCGTGCAAGTTCTTCCAATTCCGATATGGATGCTGTGATACTGACCACCGATTACTGGCCATCGCCTTGAGCCTTTCATAATTACCGTTGAATTATTTGGACTGAGGGAGCAGTGAACGCAAGAATTTTTTGATTGAATGCGTTGTGGTAGTGAAGATTTCCTTGCCTAAATTTCCCCCATCTGGTAGCGCTCTAGTCGCAAGCCAGACGAAGACTCCAACGAACCAAGCAAAGAAGACGAGGGAGAAGAATTGAGACAGTTCATGAATGCCAAAGATTTGATCCAGATTGATGTTGAGAACGATGAGGACTGCAATGAGAACACCGAGAATGGATTCTCCAGCAATGAATCCAGCACCGATCAAAACACCTCTACTCTCAACATCGGACGCAGCAGCTTTCGCTTCTTTGGATGGTTCTTGATCCAATGTCCCATCGACGCGCAAGTATGCCGCCCCAATGGCAAGCGATGACAAGATTCCACCGAGCATGATTGGAACGCTCAGCTTCAAAGGCAAATAGATGCCAATCGCTACCGACATGACTGGCATCGAAAGACGAATCAGCACCACGGCAAGAGCAGCACCCAAAAACACCATCGGGAGATTCATATCACCAACGAATGCTCCTTTGACAATTGCACCAATCAATTCTGCTTGTGGCGCAAACAGAGCCTCACTGCAATCGTACATCGATTGTGACATGTCACCATTTTGCTGAGCAGCGGCAATACGTTCGTTGGTTGCTAGACACGCTGTTGAGGAAATCTGGAACGCATTGTGCAAAAGGGCAATTGTAGGGCCTATGACAAACGCACCGGTGATGACGCCAACAATTTCAGCAATTTGCTGGCGCCAAGGTGTCGCTCCAACCATGTGTCCTGTTTTCAGATCCTGCATGACATCACCAGCAATGGCGGCGCTGCTGGCAACAACGGCTGCAATGAGAAGTGTGGCATACATCAGTTCTGTTTGTGACAAATCTAAGATGAGTGATCCAACAATCCAAACCAATCCAACAGTGAATAACAGTGTTGCAATCGTCATTCCAGAAACGGGTGAATTGCTTGAACCAACGACACCAGCGATGTAACCTGCAACAGCAGCGAAGAAGAACGCTACTAAGGCAAGGAAGAGAGCACCTGCAAGTGAGAGCAGTAACGATCCAGTAATCATCCAGTAGAAGAAAAAGGTCAGGACGACAAGTATGCCACAAACAACAGTGACCCATTGGAGTGGGAGGTCTTTCTCAGTTCGAAGATGAAGTTCACCATCAGATTCGTTTTGTACGAACGATTTCTTCAATCCAGTGATGATGGTTTTTCGCATACTCCACAGGGTGTAAATGCCACCTACGACCATCGCACCGACACCGACATAACGGACTTGTTCGAGCCAGAGTTTGTCGAATCCTTCAGCGAGTGTTGGCGAGTCAGGCCACCCATTGAGATAGCCGTACAATGGAACAAGAATTCCAAACCCGATAATTCCTCCGAGGAAAATAAAGGATGCAATGCGAATTCCAACAATAAATCCGACAGAGAGGAGAGCAACAGAAAGATCGACACCAGCATACATTCGTGTTTTCATAAATTCAAACGCTGTTTCTGCTGAGTGATGTGTAACCTTGAATCCCTTGACCATGAGTCCATAGAGCGCTCCGATTCCCAATGCATAGACGATGGCTAAAGCACCGCTACCGCCCTCTTCTCCAGCGACCAACACTTCGCGACATGCAACCCCTTCAGGGTAGGGTAATGCTTCTTCAACAATGAACAAGCGACGCAATGCAATGGTGAACATCGTTCCAAGAAGTCCACCAAGAAGAGCGATAGCTAGCGTGGGGAACCATTCAATGTCGATCCAAATGCCGATGACGAGCATTGCAGGAACTGTGAATATGACGCCAGCAGCAAGAGATTCACCAGCACTCGCCATGGTTTGAACGGCATTGTTTTCGAGAATACTCACATCCTTGAAGAGGCTCCGAAGAATGAGCATTGACATAACAGCAGCAGGAATACTCGCTGACACGGTCATACCTGCATAGAGCCCAAGATATGCATTTGCTGCTGTCATGAGGATGCCGAGGAGGACGCCTACAACCAACACTCGGAGTGTAAGTTCCTTCGGCTCTTGGTCCGCTGGAATATACGGGCCATCTTGAGCGGACATGGACCTGCCAAATCAAGAACGTTTGAGAAGGATTCGGCTGTTTTCGCTGCTGCATTTTTGATGGGCAGATTTTCATGGGATTTCCTCCATCAAAATCATAAGGCCGTCAAGAAAGGCTAGCCTACTGGAGTCCTTGTTGGCTTCTGTGGTGATTTTCTTGGTTCAACAGAACTGGCACTCGATGGAAAATGATGAAGTCATGTCGGTTTTGGACGCCAATCCAAATGGTCTGACCCAATCTGAAATCCATACGAGAATGCAAAAATATGGGCCGAATCAACTCGATCAGCCCGAGCCAACTCCAGCAATCATCAGATTTCTTTCACAATACAACGACCCACTGAACTACCTCCTCATTGCTGCAGCTCTCATTGCATTGGCCATCAAACCAGATCACCCTGGAGATGCAATCTTCATCTTCTTGGTCTTAACGGCCAACGCCTTCTTTGGATTTTGGCAAGAAGGTCAAGCAGAACAAGCCATGGACGCTCTCAAGCAGATGAGTATCTCCAATTCAGTCACTCTTCGGGACGGTTTCGAGTCAGAAATTCCTACCACCGAATTGGTACCTGGTGACATCGTAAAATTGGAAGAAGGAATCAATGTACCCGCTGACATACGCTTGCTGGAAGTCTATCAATGCCGAGTTGATGAATCTGCACTGACAGGTGAATCTGAACCTATCACAAAGCATCTCGATGCAATGGACGTCAATACGCTTCTTGCGGATCGAAGGAACATGATGTACATGGGCACAACCGTTGCAACTGGTCGTGCAGTAGGCGTTGTTGTCGAAACGGGAATGAGCACGCAACTCGGTCGGATTGCAAGTGATATATCAGAAGCCCAAACGCCGAAGACACCACTTGAACTGAAACTCGAGTCGTTGGGTCGATTCCTAGGATTCATCGCATTAGTCGTTGCAGTTCTTCTCGTATCGATCAAGTTGATTCTTGCTTACGGAGGCGACGTTCCTCTACGAGAAGTTGCCATCAAGCAATTCATCACTGCTATTGCCATCTTTGTCGCTATTGTTCCAGAAGGATTGCCGATTATTCTTGTCATCACGCTTTCACTGGGCATGCGTAACATGGCCAGGCACAAGGCGATTGTTCGACGAATGAAAGCAGTTGAAACGCTTGGTTCGACGACCGTTATTTGTTCTGACAAAACCGGTACACTCACGAAAAACGAGATGACGGTTCGACAACTTCACGCCGTCGACGGTTACTACGGCGTAACTGGAGATGGTTTCAATCCAAAAGGTGCACTGAGCATCGATGGGAGTGAACTTGACGAAGATTCTATGTCAACACTGCAATCCAAACCAGGGTTCCGCTTGCTTGCTGCTTGTCTCTCGTTGTGCCACAATTCACAAATTAGCAAGCACGAAGGTCGTTGGACGGCGATAGGAGATCCAACTGATTCAGCATGTGCTGTTCTGGGTTGGAAGCTTAATGGAGAGGTTCGCAAATTCTCTCAACGCCACCCACGTCTACACGAATTCTTTTTCGATACGGAGCGAAAACGCATGTCCGTCATCCACGAATACGAGGGTGAACGGTGGGTATTTGCGAAGGGAGCCGCAGGCGGCTTTGTTCCAATCACAACCCATCGTTACTTGGATGGTGAACTTGTTGAAATCTCTGACGACGACTTGAAGGAGGCATCGAAAAGGAACAAAGAAATGGGATCTCAATCGATGCGTGTCATAGCATTGGCTGCAAAGAAACTTGCAGATGATGAAGATATGACGGACATTTCACTCGTCGAAAACGGTATGATTTTCCTTGGCCTCGTTGGCATTATGGATCCACCACGCCCAGAGGTGAAAGAAGCGATTCGAATTTGTCAAGATGCCGGAATTAAGGTCAAGATGATTACTGGGGATCATCACATGACTGCTTCAGCCATTGGGCAGGAGTTGTCTATTAGTGGTGCTGAAGCCGACCCAGTTAGCGGTGCCGATTTACGAGGTATGTCCGAGGATGAACTATCAGATTCTGTCGAAAAAGCGATCTTTTCACGGGTCACTCCCGATCAGAAGATGCGTATTGTTTCTTCACTGCAGGAACAAGGCGAAATTGTTGCCATGACAGGAGATGGCGTGAACGATGCCCCTGCCTTATCTGGGGCCAACATCGGCATCGCCATGGGAATCGCAGGCACGGATGTCGCGAAAGACGCGGCAGATATGGTCCTTCAAGACGATAATTTCGCCAACATTGTTCATGCTGTCGAGGAAGGACGAAAAATCTACCAAAACATACGAAATTTCGTGCGTTATCAAGTTTCAACCAACGTTGCTGCTGTTGCACTTATTGTTATCTCAACGTTCATCTTTGGCTGGGAACTTCCACTCACTGCGACACAAATCCTTGTCATCAACATTCTCATGGACGGGCCACCAGCCGTTGCTCTAGGTGTTGAAAAGCGGCATGGCAAGGTCATGGAACGCCCGCCGCGTCCAGTTGATGAAGGATTGCCGAATGGTCGAGATATCGCCTTGATTTTCTATCTTGGTGCTGTTATGGTGATCGGTACGTTGATTGTCTTCTTCCTCGCAGGTGGAGGCGTCTATGGAAACGAATGTTCGCTTGCACCGTTTGCTACAGAGGCTGATGCTGGCTTTAGCGTCGATGATTGCTTGGCCGGGGATGAAGTGGCTTTGAGTGCATGGACATCGTATGCAGACACGACATTCGCAGATGCGCAAACAATGACGTTTGCAGTGTTCATTGTCTTCCAGTTGTTCAATGTCCTCAACTGCCGATCTGAAAAAGATAGCCTCTTCACGTTGGGTCTGTTTTCGAACAAAGCAATCAACTATGCCATTCTTGCATCTGGATTCCTGTTGTTCCTTTTCGTTCACTACGCAACATTCCAGCTTCCTTTGATTGGTATTGAGTTTGGAAACCTACTCAGCACAACTCCCTTGGAGAGTTTCGACTGGATGGTGTTAATCGCAGTAGCATCAACGGTCTTCCTCATAGAAGAGTTCCGTAAATTGATGATGAATTCAGGTTTCTTCAGTATTCGACGTTAGTTGTGGAGCCATCCACATCTTCTTGAAGAATGAATATGAGGCCTTTCTATGACAGGATGGGTTTCAACGGCCGCGTTAGCGGACAGAGACCCAGAATGGAAGTTGAATCTCAAACAGGCTCTTGCCCAAGAACGTTGGAGTCCATCTTTGCAAACCATCGTCGATAAAATCCTCGATGATCAATCGCTCACCACTGAGGATGGCGTGCTTTTGTTCTCTGAGCCCAACTTGTTTGAACTCGGGCGATTGGCGAACTTGCACAAAGAGGCCATGTTTGGTCGCAAGGCTTACTTCAATTCGAATGTCCATGTTAATCAAACAAACATTTGCGTGCTCGCATGCAGATTCTGTGCCTTTCGACGAGGTCCAAAAGCAGATGACGCATACGCTCTATCGGTTGACAATTATCTTGAAGAATTGTCCAGATTCTCTCCGTATGTCAACGAAGTTCATTCAGTAGGGGGATTGCATCCTGACTGGACAGTGGAACACTATGCTGAATTGTTTCAAAGAATACGCACCGAGCACCCACACATCTCGATCAAAGCACTTACTGCAGTTGAGATAAAACATCTCTCCCAACTCTCGAATCTCTCCATTAAGGAGACACTGTCGCAACTGCAAAGCGCGGGATTGACATCGCTACCAGGGGGTGGTGCAGAAATCCTTGATGACGGTGTTCGAGCCATTATTTGCAATGGAAAGGAATCGAGTCAAGAGTATCTTGACATTCACCGTACAGCCCACGAAATCGGATTGCCAAGCAACTGTACGATGCTCTTTGGAACCATCGAGACAACCACTCAACGAATCGAACATATTCTGAAACTACGTGAACTCGCATCCGATACAGGTGGATTCCAATGCTTCGTTCCATATCCGTTCCTTCCGGATTCAACACGGTTGCCAATGGCACAGTTGTCCACTGGCCAAGAAATACTTCGTGTCATCGCAGTCTCGAGAATTTTGCTTGATAGTATTCCGCATATCAAGGCGTATCGGATGAACATCGGTGATGAACTTGCGGAACTCGCCCTCCAATTTGGTGCTGATGACATTGATGGGACGGTTCAACAAGAATCAATCATGCACTTAGCAGGATCGACGACACCTCTCACGCATGATCTGCAACAATTATCCAAATTAATCAATGATGCTGGCTGTGTACCCATCAAGCGGGATACAACGTATACAAAATTCGAAGAGTATGTGCCTCCTAAACCTGCAAAAAGACTCCCCATGGCATGAGGTGATTTGATGATGCAACAAAAGCCACGCTGGATGAGCACCATAGGTCGTGTCGCCTTCATGAATTGCGACCCATTGTTTGTTGGATTGGATGAATCCTTCCACGTACTGCCTGCTCCTCCTTCATGGCTAACTGGCCATCTCCTACGTCGTGATTGTGTATTGGCTCCGATTCCAGCTGCAGACTTCGCAAAACATCATGACGAATTGGTACTCGTTCCAGAGATAGGAATCTGTTCGAAAGGAGAGGTCGGTAGCGTCCTTGTCTTTGGTCATCGTCCTCTTGAGGAAATGAGGGACATTGCACTACCTACAGATTCGTCTTCATCTGTTGCACTTCTCAAATTCTTGCTCAAAGAACGTGGTCTCGATCCCCGTCCAGTTGAAATGGGGCCTGATTTGGATACGATGTTGGAACGATGCGATGGAGCATTGCTGATTGGAGATCGTGCTCTCGATCGAGCTAAAACCAATCCAGAACTGGTTCAACTCGATTTAGGTCAGGCATGGTTGGATTTAACAGGACAACCAATGGTGTTTGGCGTATTTGCAGCCAGAAAAGACACGCCTGTTGAAGTCGTTCAAGCTGCACATCAAGCATTACTCAAACGTCTGGATGCTTTTGAGAAAGACCCATTGACTCGGGAAAAGGTACTCCTCCACGCTCATCTACATTCCGATATGTCACTCGAACGATTGAACCGATACTTCGGTGAAGTGTTCAACCGACTTGACGCAGAACATGTCGATGGACTTCAAGAATATCTGATGCGTTGCTGTTCGTTGGATGAACCCGTTTCATTCTTCTGGTGACTCGGCTACAAATCGCTTCAATGTTTCATCCATGTCGTCATCCGTTGATGCATCACGTTTGACCGCTCTACGCTTCCTTGGTTTTGCATCAATGGGTTTCGTATCACTGAGCTTTCTTCGCTTGGTAGTCACTGTATCATGTTCGGAACGACGAGCTCTTCGTTTGCGAACCACCTCATTCGAAGATTGTTGAAGAAGATTCTTTGCCTGAGCGGCTTCATCGGATCGCACAGGAACACGTTTCGATGTTTTCTCAATTGACCTTCTTCGCGGAGGTGTTCGTCTTTCGGGTTTCGAAACAGTTTCTTCTACTTCATCCTCAAATCTATCTTCGTCGGAGGAAATCTCGTCATCTTCATCTTCATCTTCAATAAAATCTTCATCATCATCATCAATGATAATATCGTAACCTGATTGAGACATTCGGTCATAGAGCCGTTGGGCAACAAATCCGATTGCAAAAATTCCCACGAGAACAACTGCAATCACGATTGGGGATGACAGTATGCTCTTTGGAGAGAGTTTCTGACCTTCGGCTTCCACGGCCTCTATATCCATTGTAACTTGAAGTTCTTGAATGTGCCAGGGGACGTATTCCTTGGTGATAATCGACGGGCCACTGACCGTAATCCGAATTGGGTGTTGATCACTCAATTCGGTCATACTACCTGCTGCAGGGAATCGATGATTTTCGACATGAACTTGAATATCATCCAATGAGATGCTGGTATCGAAATCGTAGGTCACGGATATTGAATATCGAATGTGTGATGTCCTGTCATTGGATGGAACAAGCGTCATCCCATCCTCCACAGAACATTCCATACTCACGAAGTTTAGTGAAGCATTTTCGATGCTCACCTTTTCTGCTAATGTTACACGTGTTGTATCTTGATCAAGGTTGGAACAAACAGCATCAGCAAAGAGTTGTGCTTCTTCTGAGGATAACCGAACATCCGTGTCGAGTGACAAGCGTGACAAGTCACGGATGCTCGCAGATGTTGCTTTGTTCAACGTGAATGTTTGCTGTACGATAATTCTGGTCTCATTGAGATTCAAATCGATGGATCGGATGAGATTTTCATCCGGCAAAAGTTCACATGAAATTCCAACATCGGCACAATTCAAATCCCAATTGTCCTCGATTCCATCGCCATCATCATCACCATCCAAGGAATCAGGAACACCGTCACCATCGGTATCGATGCCTGATTCACCAACTCCAGTTCGTTGAATCGAAGTACCATAATTTACGATAGAATCGATCTTTGAATTGGTCATGATGTTTGTAATCGTTCCAGCTTCGTTCGAGAGCAGGACATAATCATCAAATGAATGGAACATCGTTATGTTATCAACAATCATTTCATTGAGATAATCGTAGAAGATAATGTGTGGGTTGGGTGACGTTTTGAGAGCCATGACTTCATTGGCATTTTCTGTAAACTGATACTTTACCGCTCCGTGAAGCTCAATCGGCTTCAATTCCGATCCTGATAGCGTCCACTTGCGTATTCCATCCGTTGGAGTTGAAATCGAAAAGTACGCGTCATCGTTTCCAAACGCACAATCGAGAATCGTCGATTGGAGTTTAATTTCTTGTTGAATACCGCCTCCTTCAACATCCCACAATTGTATGAGGCCATTTTCGTCCGCGGTCAAAATCATGTCAATGTTACTGGATACGTCTATACACGTCATTGAACCTGAATGGTTTCCTTGATAAGTTGCTTCTCCTGCAAGCGTGTCACGATTGAGTTGAACGATTCCATTCGTCGGTGCGTTTGAAAACAACACACCTCCGTTTGGAGACCATTTGAGGAGGTAGGCGTTCGTTTGTGTCGTATCACTCGAGGCAAGTGTGCTTAAATCACCTGTTGAAAGCACAAATATTGAATCTTCTCCTGTTGAACCTGACTTCAGTGTTAGTGCAAGTTTTGTTGAGTCTGGTGAGATTGAGGTTGCAATAATTTCTTTGGAGAATGTACGTTCTTCCATGATATAACCTGAGTCCGACAATTTGTACAGAACCGTTCCTAAGGATGCAAAAATGTGGCCTGATGCATCGATCTCGATTGTCCGCTTCCCATCATCTGCATCGGAAATTTCGATGACATTGTTGAAAAATAATTCCTTTGTTGCGGATACGTTGGTTGAACCAAACACTATACTTGTTACTACGACAAGAATGAAGGTTCTTCGAAAACGCACCCCAGTTTCCATGTTCCAAACACGCTCAACAATTACATAAACAATCCGTTACTTGTGAGATGATTTTGTTTTCTAATCGATGCGGTTGGTTCTTGAATGAAACGTTCTTGGAAAGAACATGGCGAATCTTCCACGAGATGAACAAGGCAACCTGATCGTTCGCATCGGTCACTCACCAGACCCCGATGACGCCTTCATGTTCCATGCAATGACAACAAACGCTTTCCCGACGCCAGGGTACAATTTTGTTCATGAACTTCAGGACATTGAAACCCTCAATCATCGAGCCATGAATTGCGAACTCGAAGTCTCTGCAGTGTCCATTCATGCTTACCCTGATATCGCTGAGAATTATGCTTTGATGAATTGCGGTGCCTCAATGGGAGAAGGATATGGTCCGATGATTGTTGCCAAACAAGGATTGTCGCCTGAAGATGCGAAATCCTCCCTTATAGCCGTGCCAGGACTCAAAACTTCGGCTTATCTTGGGTTACGTCTTGCTTGGGGCGATGTATCCGTCGAGGTTGTTCCTTTTGATGAAATCATTCCACGTATCTTGGACGATACCTATGCATGCGGCCTCATCATTCACGAGGGCCAACTGACCTATGTCGAACACGATTTGAATGTGCTGATTGATCTTGGCGTTTGGTGGAACGAACGAACCGGAGGATGGCCTATGCCCCTTGGCGGTAATGTCGTCCGAAGAGACCTCGGACAGAAGGTTATGGAAGACATTACAATGTACACAAAAATGAGCATCGAACACTCCATTGCTCATCCAGAAGAAGCCCTCGAATTTGCAAAAGCATGGGGTCGTGGCATTGATGACGAAACCAATCAAAAGTTTGTAACGATGTATGTAAATGATCGAACCATTGACTACAAGCCAGAAGGTCGTTCATCCATCCGTCGTTTCTTGCAAGAGGGCCAAGAACTGGGAATGATTCGAGAAGATTTCAATGTCGAAGATTTGTCTTTCATTGGCGCTTTGGAGTGAGCAACATGGATGCTCGTCCAGAAGTTAGCGAGTATGGTTCTGTCGATCCAGCACCTGCATCCGATTCTGAGCAACTCGACCATTTGCGAAACACACTCCTTAATGAAAACGAGAAGATGTTTCAACGTATGCGCTCAGTGTTCAAACTACGAAACATTCGAACACCAGAATCGTGCCTTGCTCTCTGCGAAGGCTTCTCATCTTCGAGCGCACTCTTGCGTCATGAATTAGCATATGTTCTCGGTCAAATGCAGATGGATGAAGCACTCCCAACGCTCATCAAGATTCTTTCGGATGACAAAGAACACGTCATGGTTCGGCACGAAGCTGCAGAAGCACTGGGAGCCATTGGGAATCGAGAAGCAGTTCCAGTATTGGAGAAGTATCTCAAGGATGAGCATGTCGAAGTAAGTGAATCGTGTGAAGTCGCTCTCGATTTGTTAAACTGGGTGAGCAACAGTACCATTGCTTGAACAAAATTCATCAAGACATTTTAGAACCGAGACCTTCAGCAGCAACTAGGTGAGACAATGCCCCACGAACATGTTCAACTTGCTCAAGCACCAAACGGTGAGATTGGTCCTCGATGCCATGATTGTGGAATACGGCTCACTTTTGGATCTGCAATGGTCCACAACCAACATTACTACTGCTGGGAACATTATGTTGAACATACAGGGGCCGATACTGTTACCGTTGTTGGCGAAACAGAAGAAAAATTCTACATGAAGAACCAGTAGGGTTTCGTTCAAGAACTGTGAACCACAGGGACTCGCATGGCTTCAACCGGTTGGGCGCGCTTTGCACACCGTTTTGGCCAATATTATCGTTCATCTACGTTCTGGCGTCCGCCGAGAATGCCGAAACGGGAGTGGATGTTCATTCCGTTTGGTGGAGCTCCTCCGCTTCGGCACAAGTCCTTCCGTAATGAACAAGATCTACGTCAATTTCTTTCTGAACGTGCCATGCACTCATGTTTCTATTCGACCGCGTATTGGCAAAAACCCTACGAATTAAAAATGGATGACAAAAATTGGCAAGGTGCTGACCTGATTTTTGACCTTGATGGTGATCACCTTCCAGGCGTTACAGATCGTGATTTCCCTGCCATGTTGGAGGTCATTCAGGAACAAGCGCATGCATTGTGGAACGACTTCCTTGAACCTGAATTTGGATTTGATGAACAATTCCTTCAAGTGACCTTCTCTGGGCATCGTGGGTTTCACCTGCACTACAGGGATCCTTCCTTGTTTCATCTCGATTCAGAAGCTCGCAGAGAATTGGTATCTCACATCCGGGGTGAAGGTGTTGATGTTCAAGGTGGATTAACTCGATTTAATGATGCAACTGCCAACGGCTGGACAAAACGAATTCGAACGCAAATACCAACGCTTATCGACAAACTTGTGATAATTGCACAAGAAGACGAAGGATCGACAACTGTGATGAAGGATCTTCACCTAGGGCTCAAAGACAATCTTCAGAGAGAAGGTAAACCGGGTAAAGGCCCTGCAAGCATTAAGAAACTTGCAGATATGTTCCTTCATGAAGAACGTCGTTCCTATGTGGCAAATGGACAAATCTCGAGACTCGGTGCGCACCAAGGATTGTTTCTTGATCTGGTCAAATCCGATGCTTCGATTGTGCTGGGGGCAGCAGGTGAAACTGATGAAGTGGTTACAATCGATGTTCGCAGGCAAATACGTTGGCCTACTTCTTTGCACGGAAAGACCGGCATGCGTGTCACGGAATTTCCATTGGAAAGGCTTGACGCTGAGGGAAGTCACCCATTTGATGCGCTGAACGAAGCGTTTGTATTCGGTCAAGACAAGACACTGAACGTCGAAATTGTTGTTGACGATGCCATACTAAGGTTCGGAGAAGATCAACACGATGTTTCCATGGGTGATCAATTGCAGGTTTCAGAATCCGCTGCGACTTTTTTAAGTCTCAAAGGATGGGCAAAATTGGTCTGATTACGTATCACGCGATACAGGTATTTTCATGGTCCAATTGTGGTAAGGTTCAAGGGTAGTATCCCACCCACCTACATTAGAGGTGAGTACGTGCGACGTCGAAAAAAGAACAAATCAGCAGATGTTCCCGCTACACCATTGCCTCCACTTCCGGATATGCCTCCACTCCCTGGAGCGCCTCTTCCCCCACCCCCTGGTGCGCCAACTCCTGAACCGTTACCAGCAGCCGCACTGCCTCCAAGCCCTTTACCACCTCTTCCTGAAGCCAATGCAATGCCTCCAGCACCAGAACCTTCTCAACCTGATGAGGCGAAGAACGAATACGGTGACCTCTGGGCCAAGCGTTCCGCTAAACCCCTGCCACAAATTTATGGAGCGATCGACCGGCTAGGCTCTGGTGAATCAGGTTCCCTTCTCGATCGATATTCCGACCGCTTTGGCCATTCTCTTGACAGGGACATCATCGTCCTCCGGAAAAAGGAGCGAGAAGAAGCCCTCAATCAAGCCAGAAGCGCCCCTGTCGTTGAATTGCTCGATGAGGAAGAGCCAGATCGTCTGACGGTAGTGGAGAACAAACTTCGAGAACTCAAGCCACTCTACAAAGAAGCGAAATCCCTGGGTGACAAAGATGCGCTCAGAGAACTTGTTCCACAACTCGAGGAACTAATGGCAGAACGACGCTCGTTGAAGGGCCAAACGAAACCAGCTCAACCATCGTCTGATGAAGACCACTCTGACGAATCAGAACAAGTTGCTGAAGCGGAAGAAATGAACGATGCAGACGTATTGTTCTCACAGTTCTTCGCGATTGTCAACGATTTACTCGGTGATGAATTACCAGAGGATGCGATTGAAGCCTTCCTCGCATCCGACGGGTTTGAATTGTTCAAAGAAGTGGGGGCTGATCCTACAGCCATTGATGATGAACGTCGGGGCGAATTTTTCAAGATCATCGACGAGCAACTTGGAAACATGCCAGACTCCTCAATTTCTGCGTTTGTAGAATCAGGAGATTTTGCAATCTACAAACAAATCTCAGAAATGTACACATGAATGAGGCGATTATATGGGACTACTTGACAAAGTTGAATCAAATGAAACGAAGGAAGCCAAGAAAGCACCAGCAAAGGCTGCCAAAGCAGCCAAGGTTGCTGAACCAGTCCCTGTTGCAGCCAAGGCTGCAAAACCCAAGAAGGAGAAGAAGCCTAAGGTCAAGAAAGCACGACCAGCAGGCCTTTCATCGGACTTTGAAATTGCTCCAAAATTGAGTCGAGTTATCAGCTGGTGGGTCAATTTCATCGCTAATTTCTCTGTATTAATTGCCGCTCTTGTTATGTCAGCACTCACAGGCGGTTCAAGCGGTGGGTTGGAAACAACCATTTTGTTCCTTGTTGCGATTGTTGTTCTCTTCTTTAACGCAATATTCTTGCCAATTTATACTGGGCGTAACCTAGGTCAATACACGTCTTCGACTCGATACATTCGTGGCGACGGATCCAAACCTCTGTTCTTGCACAGCTTGTTTGTGAACAACCTCGGTCTTCTTTCTCTGATTGGTTTCATTATGGTGTTCATTCAAGCCGGACGAATCTCTGATGGTGGTACCGCACCAATCGTCATGACATCAATCGGAGCTGTTCTGATGATTCTGTGGGTTGTGAATTGGCAATTCTCCCGCAACAGTGAACTCGACCAAGGTCTCTTTGATCTCATGTTTGGTGCGTTCCTCGTTCGGTATGTTCCAGAGGAGAAGGCTACTTCTGGGTTCCGTGCACGACTTGAGAGCATGAGTCAATTCGGAGAAAAATACGCCAAGCGTGTTGAGGAGCGAGCGAAAGTTCGTGAAGAAAAAGCATCGGAAAAAACTGACGCAGATGAATCAGCAGAATCATCTGATGAAACATCAGAAGACTGAAGGATTTCATCCCCATGATTTCTCACCGTTTTTCAGCGTTCTTGGCTCATGCATTTGCTTGGACACTCATCACAATAGGGCTCGTTATATCATCGAATTCGATTTATATCGTGTTTCTTGCACCAATGATTCTCATTGACTTGTGGTTCGCTCTGTGCCTTGGATTTATGTTACGACTGCCAACCATTCGAAAAGATGTTGAAGCACCTCCTGGTTGGGAATGGGAATCAATGGACGTTCAAGGCTACCCAGTTCGCTGGCTGAAGAGTGATTGGAATCCGAACAAACCACTAGCCATATTGATACACGGATGGAATTCTCGGGCATCAAATATGATGGGTAGAAGTGCGTTGTTTCACGAGTTAGGATACAATTGCGTCTTGTTCGAAATGCGGGCGCATGGGGGAAACAAGCGTGTCCCACATTGGGCTGCTATGCATGTATGTCATGATCTTGAAAAGGTGTTGATTCAATTCGAACATCGCGGATGGCTCAAGAATGGATTTCTGGTTCACGGACATAGTCTGGGAGGATTTGTCGCTCAGCGCGTCTTGCGTCCAGAACTGAATACTTCGAAGAATGCTTTAGCTGTGATTCTAGAGTCGCCAGTTACTTCCTATGAATACATCAACAATCAGACATGCGATTATCTGAAAATTCCTAAGATATTGCAACGTCCTATGATGCGTCGGTTGCTACGTTATTACAATCAACTCAATCCACCTCAGTACCAGGTTCCTTCAATTGAATTCTTGAAGACGCCTGAATGGGGCTTGCCTCAATGCCCTACAATACTCATTCAAGCAAAGCATGATGCAACACTTGGCCTCAAACATGCACAACTCTTGATCGACGTTCACACGAACTCACGAACGGAGTTCACCTATCACATTATCGAAGAACTCAAACATTCTTACGAACAAGAAAATGATGTCCGTGATGAATTGATTCGCACATGGCTTGAACAACATTCACTCTTCTTCAGTTGAACTCGCTTGTTCACGAGCGAGTTCTCGCATATCATCGACTTCATCAAGCTCGTCAACGATTTCTTCGCCCAAGAGCGTTTCCAATACGTCTTCCATTGTCAAAATACCGGAAGTTCCTCCGAATTCATCTTGAACGACAGCAAATTGTTGGCGTCGTTCGAGCAACACATCAAGTGCAACATCGACGCTTTGATTGGTCGTGAGGAATTCAACTGGTTTCATGAATTCCAAGACGCCACGGTCCCATTCGTCTCTGCTTGCAGCGAGCAACAACTCAGAGCGAATAACTACTCCTTGGACATCGTCAATCGATTCGGAAAACACCGGAATTCGAGAAAAACGAAGTACGGGATATTCATCCAATACCTGGCGAATCGTCATGTCTTGCTGCAAAGCGGTGACGACAACTCGAGGTGTCATGACCTCAGTGATCGGAATTTCGCGAAGTCTCAACAAGTTGTGTATCACCGTTTCTTCATCTTCCATTAATGCGCCTTCTTCTTCACCAAGATCGGCAAGCGCAACCAAATCATCTCTCGTAACCAATTGTCCATCAGCACTTGGAAGAATCTTCTTCATCCATTGAATCGGTGCGATGATGAAGAACAAAGCGATCGTGATTGAATTCAAAATGAGCCCTGTGATCAAAGAGAGTTGTCGCCAATAAGCCGTTCCAAGTGTCTTTGGAATGATCTCTGAAAGGAAGAGAACAGCCAACGTTAGAATCACGGAAGCTATGGTGAGGTATTCATTCCCAAACTGATTTTGTACCTCGGATCCTACACCAGCCGCACCCATGGTGTGCGCAATCGTATTGAGCGTAAGGATAGCCGTTAGTGGCTTAACTGCATCATCAGCTTTCAGTTTCTCCCATAATTGTCCGCGTCGGTTACCATCCTTTTCCCACACGGCGACTTGTGTGTTCGGAATGGAAAGTACAACTGCTTCAAGGATTGAGCAGAGAAACGATACGCCAAGCGCAAGAACGGTGTAAAAAATGAGTAATGTGAGGTTCATGATGAACGTGAACTCCTGTCCGTTGGATGTTCTTGCCAAGAACTTCTGCTTCTTGAAAATGTTGTTTTTGAATGAACAAAAGGGTTGATTTGAAAATCAATGCCTGTTACCAATGGATATGGCCGATGGTGACCACGTTCTTGTGTGCGTTGCATGGCCGTACGCGAATGGGCCACTGCATCTGGGTCACGTTGCTGGTTGCTACCTCCCCCCTGATATTTATGCTCGATTTGAGCGTGCTCGTGGTAACAAGGTATTGATGGTATCTGGTTCTGATGAACACGGCACGCCGATCACAGTTACTGCAGAACAGGATGGTGTTTCTCCACAAGATGTGGTCGATGAATATCATGCCATTAACACAAAAGCGCTCCTTGATTTGGGTTGTACTTGGATGCCAAACGTTGATTCGAGAGGAATTGATTACGGTGGCTCTTTGTTCAATCGAACAAGTGATTCGATGCATAAAGAAAAAGTCCAAGAGAATTTCCATTTACTCTACAGTGCAGGATTCTTTGAAAAAAGAACCATGCAACAATATTACGAAGTCCATCCAGACGGTGGTGGACGTTTCCTCCCCGATCGATACATTGAGGGGACCTGTCCTTCATGTGGCGCCGATGGTGCACGTGGCGACCAGTGCGACGCTTGTGGAGCAACGTATGAGTCATCAGAACTCAAGAATCCTGTCTCCAAGATGAACCCTGAATTGAAGGTTGAAATTCGTGATACAGACCACCTATTCTATCGACTTGATTTGTTCCAAAAAGCCCTCGAACAACACGCTGATAACAACCATGCTGTTTGGAAGCCCAACGTACGTGCAATGACAAAGCAATGGCTCGACATGGGGTTGCGCCCTAGAGCTGTAACTCGAGACCTTGAATGGGGGATTAACGTTCCACTCGAAGGGTCGGAATGGGATGGTAAATGCATCTATGTCTGGTTCGAAGCAGTTCAAGGGTACCTCACATGTTCGCAGATTTGGTCTGAATTATATGGTGAAGGTTCCAATTGGGAACAATGGTGGCTCGAAAATGAGCAATCAGTACAGCGCCATTATTACTTCCTTGGTAAAGACAACGTCCCATTCCATACTGTAATCTGGCCTGCCATTCTGATGGGACTTAACCATGCACGGAAAGGCAAGACTGCACAAGAACCAGTTGAACTTCCGAACACAGGTGACCTTCGGCTGGAAGACAATGTTCCTGCAATGGAATACCTCATGCTGGCTGGTGGTCAGTTTTCAAAATCTAGAAAACATGCTATTTGGCTACCTTCCTTCTTGGAGCGGTTTGATCCTGATACGTTGCGATACTATCTCAGCATCAATATGCCGGAATCGCATGACACAGACTTTACATGGAATGAATTCGTTGACCGAATCAACAACGAACTCATCGCCACGTATGGCAATTTTGCGAATCGTGTCCTCTCTCTTTCAGCACGTTTGCCTGATACGCCAGGTGGTGAGTCTCTACCATCTTTCAACGAACTAACGCATTACAAAGAGCTCTGTGAAACACTTGAGAATCTTCATCAATCTATGACAGATTCTCTTGAGCGTCACCGATACAAGGAAGCATTGCGTACTGCGATGACAGCAGCACAACACGGAAACCAACTCCTCCAATCGTCCATGCCATGGAAACATCTGAAATCAGATGTGGATGCTGATGGAAGAGGAGAAGCACTCTCTTCCTTAGCCATGGGTTGGAGAATTTGCCGATACCTCGCAATTGTAACGCAGCCGTTCTTACCATTTAGTGCCCGTAAACTATGGAACATGTTGGGGATGGAGAATGCCCTCGAAGAGGTCCACTGGAATGATGCAATCGATTGGTCCGTGCCAGTACATTCGCCAACGCAAGATTATGAGCCACTTTTCAAGCGATTGGATGTGGAAGAGATCGTAAGCGAAGAACAATCACTCGTTGAAGAAGATACAGATTCACAAAACATCACTCATGCAGTCAAGGGTGGCAAAAAGGAGAGGAAGAATATGGAAAAAGAAGCACCAGAAGGTATCGAGTATCTTGATTTTGATACCTTTATGAAAGTAGAATTAAGAGTCGGAAAAATCCAATCCGTTGAAGATCATCCCAATGCTGACAGATTGTACGTTGTTCACTTGGACGATGGAAGTGAAAGTGGTCGTACAATCTGCGCTGGCATCAAGGCGTATTATTCAGCAGAGGATTTAGTCAACAAATCGGTTGTGTTTGTCGCGAACCTCAAACCTAGGCCGCTCCGTGGCGTTGTTAGCGAAGGAATGATGTTGGCCGCAGATGATGGAAACGATGTTGTCAAACTCGTTACGATTGATGGAGAAATATCAACGGGTTCACTGGTTCGATAGTCGATCTCGAACAGCATCCATGGCTTGTCTCGAATAAATCCGACCCTCTTCGATGAGATTTGGAAGACCCACGCGCATGTCCGTGCCGTAATCCTCTGGAAGTGATTGAAGGTTGATCTCTACGTTGAAAATTGCTCCTTTGAGGGCTGCAGATGCAAGGAGACTTGCCACACCAACGTCGGATGCTGCATTGGGATTACCTTTGCTAGCAAGTTCAGGCAGCAACTTGAGAAGATGAAGGGCTAAAACTGCTGTTCGATAAGGGACCTCTGCGGCTCCAAGTGTTGCAGATCGTATTGCATCCCTTCGTTCAGATTTGAGTTGGTCGGTATCTTTGGGTAACTTGAACGAGTCAACGACTTTATCGAAGGCTTCACTGTCTTCCGTAGCGAGATTCAGGCCTTCTTCCAACATTGGTATGGCGATAGCCTTCACTTGCTCTGAGATGACCCAACCTTCACCGAATTTCTCGTTTCCAAGTGTTAAGTCGCTTACCATCACAGCTAATGCAGCTGCTTGTCCAAGAGCAACACCCGCTGCTGACCCTCCGCCAGGTGTTGGCGCACTGCTTGCAAGCGCATCCTGGAATTCTCTTAGTGATACATCTGCCCATGTCATTGACTTCCCTCCTCAAGGGCCCATTCGATAATGCGTTCATTTGGATTAAATGGTGAAATCGAATTCAATCCGAGATGTTTGATGGCTGTTTCAATGCACTGCTCTTCGGACTGGTCATTCCCTCCATACCATTGTCCGGCGGCGATCATAGCATCGAGCGGTACCAATCCCACCAATTCACTTCCGTTGGTCGAACTTCCCATGTTTTTGCATAAACTTTCGATGGTATCGAATGCGTGATGCAGGTTCGTAACGCGATAATTTTGTAGGTTCATTGAAACTTGACTCATGTTGTGTGATTCAAGAGGAACACCCATTCCCTGCACATGTTGGAGGAGGCCCTTGGTTCGGAACTTCCGTTCTCCATCGCTGGATTTAATCATCCGTCCAGAACTGCGAACAATGGAACCAATTTGCTGAGCAACATATGGATCAGAATCAACAATGTTGACGTTGTACGCAAGAAGAATATCGCGAGCACCGATCGTAATCCCTCCACTCTTTTGTGATGTTTCATCCCATTGAGTTGAACCAAAATCAGGAAGTCTTGTCGCATCACCGTGCATTTCTGTTGAATTGTTAAAGCGAGCAGGCAATCCTTCATACTCACCCTTTCGTAGTGTAGACAGCAAGGTTCGTTCGTCAGAGGTAGACGCGAAACCATACAAAAAGACTGGTACATTGGATTGTGCAATTTTCTTCGCTACGCGGTTCGCAACTTCGACACAATCATCCATTGTTGCATTTGTAATTGGAATAAATGGACACACATCGACGCATCCCATGCGAGGATGCTCTCCAGAATGCATTCTCATATCGATTTCATCAATGGCCTTTTCAATCAGTAAAATGGCAGCATTCTCGACTTCCTTGATCGTACCTGCAAAGGTGATGACAGTACGATTGTAGTCTGGATCAGGTTCAACACCAAGAATCTTGACACCGTCAATTCGTGCCGCATCTACGATTCGGTTGACTTTGTCTAAATCTCGACCTTCGGAGATATTCGGAACACATTCAACAATGGCTTTGGACATAACGTGTGCTTCTCACGTCGGACTTTGAACATTCACCCGTACAATCCTTCTGGCGAGGACATGCTACCAGATTGTGACTTCTTCTTGTTCAATCGTTCAATGGCTTGCATAACATCGGAATGAAGTACAGTGTCTCTATCTGATCGAATGGCGATCATACCGGCTTCGACACAGGTTGCCTTCAATTCAGCTCCGCTGAACCCAGTGGTAGCACGCGCAACCGCCTTCAAGCGAACGCCTTTGGTGTTCATATGCGACAGATGCAGGCTGAGAATTGCATGACGTGATTCCTCTTCTGGAATGGGGATTTCAATGATTCGATCAAATCGACCAGGACGGAGAAGTGCATCATCGAGGATGTCAGGGCGATTGGTCGCAGCAATGATCTTCACGTGCTCCAATTCATCAAAACCATCCAATTCTGCAAGAAGTTGCATGAGTGTTCGTTGAACTTCTCGGTCTCCACTCGTAGAGCCATCCAATCGCTTTGCTCCAATGGCGTCAATTTCGTCAAGGAAAATGATGGAGGGGGATTTATCCTTCGCCAGTGAAAATAATTCGCGCACGAGACGACCGCCTTCGCCGATGTATTTCTGAGCAAGCTCTGAACCGACCATTCGAATGAACGTCGCATTTGTATGATGAGCAACCGCCTTGGCAAGCAATGTTTTTCCACATCCTGGAGGGCCAACAAGCAAAACACCCTTTGGAGGTTTTATCCCCACTTTTGTGAACAACTGTGGTTTGGTTAGGGGCAGTTCGATTGCTTCTCGTACCGATAGAATTTCATCATCCAAGCCAGCGACCATGTCGTATGTGATGTCTGGTTTTTCAACCATCTCAGACCCACTGACGATTGGATCCCAAGCATCATGAAGAACCTCGACGAGTGAGAGTGTGTCTTGGTTAAGTGCGACGCGTGTTCCTGGCTTGAGGAGGTCAGGTTCAATCCGCTGGTTAAGGGAAACTTGGAACACTGTACCATTTGAAGAACGAACAATGGCTCTTTCAGGATCCAGGACATCTTGTAACGTTCCAACAATCAGTGGAGGAGCACGCAAGTGACGTACTTCTTCTTCGAGCCTACCTGCTTGTTTTTTGACGTTGCGAAGTTCAGATTCGATGTGAGTCCTTTCACTGATCAATTCTTGGGTTTTCTCTTGCAAACGTCGATACTCTGATTCGAGTTTCTGG
>JAAZUV010000166.1 GCA_018623995.1 Methanobacteriota archaeon | reverse complement strand
GTGACCCCGAGGAAGGCGGACGTGTGTTCTTCGTAGCCGATGGAAGTGCGTTGATCAATGCAATTTACGACTACGAAGGGTTCAATGCTGGTGAATACGGAAAGACGGATAAGTTCATTCCTGCCAACGACAATCGAAAGTGGGCACTCGATGTTATCGCCGAATCGCTCATGAGCACATTGGAAGGAGAGGAAGGCCAACCAGCTGAGAATGCTATGGTGATCTTTGACGAAAGTCGCCACCCACAAAACGCAATCCTTGCAGATTCGTACAATACCGTCTACTTCCTTCTCGTCTACTTCACAGGAGAAGGCTTGGCTATGCTTGCACTCTTCGTTGTTCTTTTCATTACCTTTGAGGCCGTACTTCTCAAGAAGCGAGACCCAGAACCATGGCGTCACGTGTTTAGCATCATTTACTACGGATTTGGCGATGCCAATCGTTACACTTACTACGCAAAAACAGAGAAGATACGGCAGGTGTTCTTGTCGAAAGTCCGCAATCAAAATGGCTTGACGGTTGAAGAATTCCACGCGATGTCTGCGAAGGAATTGGTCGGCCTCATCCAAGATCCAGTATTGGCAAAGTTTGCCATTGAACCTGGAAAATATTCTCTTGAACAATCGGTCGCCTTGGTCAAACGAATCAAGGCATGGGGGCGAAGGTGAGCGCTATGTGGACACGGAAAGCATCCTTCACCTTCACAGGCGGTATTGCACTCATTCTCATTGGAATGATGATCACCAACAACCAAATGATGATTCTTGGTTTGACCCTCATCACGTTCATCGTTGTCAATTCATGGGTCTCTGGCCACGGTGATATTGAAGTTCAACGTACACTCTCAGCAGACAACCTGTACAAGGGTGACGACCTTTACGTCGAACTCCTCGTCACCAATCGTTCGAATCGGAGGACACAACTGTTGGACGTTTACGATAACATTCCTCATGAGATGAAGCTTCGAAGTGGTTTGAACCAAATGCGGCTCAACCTACGTCCTGGAGAAAGCGCCCGAATTCGCTACGTTCTCCGCTGTCCTCTGCGTGGGCATTACTCGATTGGTCCAGTTTCACTGCGCGTGCGAAACACGTTCAACCTCGGTGTGGAAGACATGTACGTCGATCACCATTCCGATATCGTGATTTTCCCACAGATCAAAGAGGTTGAGGAAGCCTTCCTACGTTCCCGTACACCGAAAATGTACACAGGTGCTACCACGCTTCGGACACCTGGTCAAGGGTCTGAATTCTACTCTCTGCGAGAATATGTGCCCGGTGATCCATTCAAGAACATCAACTGGAAGGCATTTGCCCGTACAGGTGATTTGATGGTCAACGAGAAATGTCGTGATGCTGTTACCGACTTGTACATCCTCCTCGATTCAAGAGATGTGGCTCGAATTGGAACGGTTCTGAAGAATCCACTGGAGATGGGTACGGTCAGTGCTGCGAGTCTTGCAGCCTTTTTCCTGAAGCGTAGAGACAGTGTAGCACTTGGAATCTATGGGGATGGATTGGCCTATCTTCCACCAGATACTGGAGACAAGCAGTACTTCAAGATCCTCAGTTCCCTTGCTGGTGTCAAGCCTGAAGGAAGCATGCCTCTTCAAGCAGTTACCAATTCACTCAGTGGCCGATTCAGTAGAGGTAGCCCTGTTTTCGTTATCTCATCATGTGAGGGTGATGGTACCGTTCCAGCAGCCGTTCGTGATCTCGTTGGACGTGGCCACGAGGTGACCGTACTCTCACCTTCGAGCATCGACTTCGAGCGACTCGTCTCTCGTATTCCTCGAATGTCCTACGAAGTTCTCAAACTTGAACGACAAAACCGACTGACAACCTTGGCAGGTTCTGGAGCACAGGTCATCGATTGGATGCCTGACATGGACTTGTCGCAGGCGATCATGCAGGTGAGGGGGTATTAGATGGCAGGTGAAGTCGACCCACAGAGCGATGTTTCCCTGATGGGAGGACGTGCTCGAACGCTTCACCTCAAAGCGTTGAGGAAACAGTGGCAAATCATTACACTGCAGATTGTTTCCACCATCGCTCTTGTGTGGATGTATCTCGAAGTTGTTTCAACATACGTTGTCAACAGCATCGACCACACGATGCTTTTCGCTTCGCTTGAACAACTCGTTGGTGAAGTACCGATTGGCGACTGGCTCATTGGTTCAGGTCGAACTGGACTGGCTCGATTTTACGTTCCAATCGTCTTAGGGTTGAGTCTTGGTGGCTCCATGGCGCTCTTAGCGTTCCAATCGCCTCGTGTTCAACAACGAATCAAACTTGGATTCATCATCACGCTCATGGTTCTCCTCGTCGGACGCCTCATCTTGACTTGGATTCCTTCCATGCTCTTCTCTTGGGACCTTCGTCCTCCATCTGAGAGTGAGCTGAAAACCTTGGAATGGCCATTGTTGATGATTCTCTCACTTGTTATTCTCTTCATCTATCTCTTGCCAGTCATCATGGGTACTCGAGGCATCTGGGGTCTCTCACGCCGTTCCATCGGCTGGGCCATTGGATTCACACTGCTTTTCTTGGCCATCCACGCCATCTTGACTTTCCCTCTCATCAAATCACAACTTGGCGACTGGGGATCGAACCTCATCTCGCTTGAGTCTCAAGTGAGCGATCCAACGGTTGGATTCCTTGGATTTGATTTGGTCACACCAGAACAATTCTCACTCATCATGATTGCTGTTCTCATCATGGTCTTCCAAGAATCAGGATTCGGTGTTATTCGTTATCTTGAATATGCATATCGGCTCCCAGAATCGTGCAAGCGAGATCCAGAATACGTTCGACAAATGGACAACGTTCTCAACGGCCATCTACGACATACTGCTGGATTTTTGACTGTGACAGGCCTTGTCACGATGATCGCTCTCGGATTCCACAGCGTATTGCTTGAAGTGGTTCGAAATTCCACAGGAAGTCAATGGGCTGCTCAAGTCTCAGAATCGATCGAACTATCGCTAACGTACGGGTTGGTCATCTCCGCACTTCTGTTCCTTAGTTTGGTCGCAATTCTCCGCTTCTTTGTACCATGGCAACGTGTATGGGGTCTGATTGAATCGATGACCAACAATCAGCCTGAACCGGTCAAAGAAAAGGAATTCTGATTAATTCCTCGCACGTACCATCTGAATTGTGCGTCCGATTAGTTCGTTGAGAATCAGCATGCTTAATGCAAGTCCAACCGATGCAAGCCATTGGTACCACATCACATCAATGGACGACCATAGGATTTGATTGAGGAACACGAAACCGACGATCGAGGCAAGGAAAATCAGTTTCTCAAGCATCAATGGATAAGCAGAACCCTTGGATTCATTTCTTCGCAGGAGTGTCTCAGACATCCTCTCACCTCAGAAGTCCAATTCAGAGAGTTGGTCATGAAGTGCGTCCAAACGAGGGTCGCTCTTGGGCTCCTCTACCTTTGGAGTTCGAAGTTGTCGCTCCGCATCGAGGCGTGCGAGTTCTGCTTCAAGGTCGGCTCGATCCTCTTGAATCGGAGTGCTGCGTGTTTCCGCAACGTCTTCTGTTGTTGTTTCAGATTCAACAGGTGCTGGCATTTCTTCCCATTCATCGGATAGCTCGACGACCGGTTCAGCATCCAACGAGATGCTCTCTTCGACGACAAGCGTAGGCTGAATGTTTTCCATCATATCGTCCATCACCGGTGTTCGCTGGCCAACTGGGATGGCTGTGCGTTCGAATGGAAG